>JBDKJN010000471.1:0-3107 GCA_039796595.1 Bacteroidota bacterium | reverse complement strand
AGTTAATTAGATCATCCTTGTTTAAATCACCATCCCTCGAGTCAATGCGTGGATCTTGGGATTGAAAAACCAATCGCTGACTATTTGGATTGGTCGTCTGTTCTGGTTTAGCCCCCGCCCCTGCTGTCGTGCTCTGGGCCTGTGCCTCAATACTCGCGTGGTGCTTGCCAAAGAGGTCTTGAATGGACATATAGATGGACGTGAGTTTGAGGCCTATCGTCACTACACCCGCAACACTGGCGCCTACATTCATTGTGCCCGTAAGTGCAGCGCCGTGACTGACATCGGCTGATCCTTGTGCCAATAATTGGGTTGTGATATGTCCGACTATCTGCCAAAACTTGCCCGAAAAACGTCCATCGAAGTTAGTGGAAGCTACTTTGATTATATATATTTCCAACTATCTTATTGTTTGTCACAAACTAATTTTCTGCAACACGCCAAGTTATCATTTCTCCATCAATTTCACAAGTTAATTTCGCCAGAAAAATGGGTTGATATAGATCTGATAAAAATTCACCAAATTCTCTGACATGAACAGAGTCATCTGAACTGTATTTCAATGTGATTATTTTGACGTTATTGGCTTTTGCAATGGTATCTAACATTGGTAGAAAAGTAGTGGTGAACCTTTTTTCAGATAGGCAATAATTAAAATTAAGACAGTTGATGTCTAACCAATCATTATACAGCCACATTTCGATTGCATTGGAATCATCAATAGGTGTTTTCCAGTGTCCGTCATACTCTTTCGTTTCTTTGATGAAAGAACAGGAAGTTAATAAGAGCAAACACCCAATTAGTATATAATTTGCATTTTTCATGTGATAACTATTTCGAATACTCAAGGATCCAAATATACACTTTTAGCTTAGGGGCCGCATTAAACCAACCACCATCTCTCCAATCTAAATAATCGTCTAATTCTTTTTCTGCTCCTTTCACATGTAAGCTCAAATCATTCTATTGCTTTTGCTTGATTTCAGCGCGATGCCGTGAGCATCCACACGGTGAGTATCCCGCCAATGCTGATGCTTGGATTTGCAGGGATTTTTGATTATTTTTTATTCATGGTAGCTCTCACTTTTCAGAAATAACCGACGTATCAAATAACCTGGTGTTATTATTTAAATCCTTTCGATCAATTCCTAAAGACATTTCGAAATTCCGGTAGACCAATTCTTCAATTTCCTTTAAATATACAGAATTGTCTGCTCTAAACTTGGAATAGTGAAACACGAATAAAAAGTCAACTAATTCTTTCATTGTTACATTTCTCTTGAATGCTTTTTTTCTTTTTTGTGCATTGAAGAATGGGATGAAAATCAAACACCATAACACTGCAATTTGCCACCCGACATATAAAAAAAGAGCTATGAAAACGACTGTGCCAGTCAGCGTTGAGACAAGTAATAATGGACGATAGGTCAGATTCGTCAATTCTCCTACTTTCACATTTAACTGACGTATAAATTCGCTTTGCGTCTTTCGGTGCAGACGGGACAAAACAAAATGATTGTCCGCACTTTGATACTCCCTTGTTACCTCAAGGTTGGAAAAGATTTCTGCTATGTATTTTTCAATACACTCGCGTGTTGAATATGGATTTAATGAATTAGACAAAATATCTCGGAAGGCTGCTATGATATCTTGGATCTCATTCAATTCAATTGATGCAAATACTTGGTGATGGACGTTTAATGAATCGCACATGGATTGAATACAATCTAAGATTGAATCATCAAACTGGACTAGAATATCTTCATTCTTCATCGTGGAGGCATTTGATTTTCTTCAATTAAGCGCTGTCTTTCTTCTAGGCCAAAACTAATCTCACGTCGGTAATAATACATCAATGAAGTAGCGTCGTATACTAATAAAGCTACCCCTACGGGACCTAAAATCCTGGTACCAAGCCTACCTACATATGCTCCGCGTTGGTATGCATATCGAGGTATACCATTCACTGTGTGTGTATATCTCCTTACGGTCATATTCGTTTTGCCCCAGTCTGTTCTTCGACAGTATTCGGATAGAACGGAACTAGATTTACTCGTGTTTGCTGCTGTGAAAGGCTTACTTACGGGCGATGCCAAATAAGAAAAATATCCTCCTGTAACAAAACCAGCGCCGTACAGACCATAATAATTATGCTTGTTTTTTTCATTCGGAAGGTTCGCCTTCACCGCCCGCTTCACCACCAACTTTTCGATGGCATCCAAAGGTATGGATACTTCGCCTTCGGTAAAATTTTTATCGTCGTAGCCATACGATTTGAGGGTGTTGTATACATCGTAGATATGCAACCCACTTTTGCTCGGATTGCCATTATTCCAGTTGTTGGGATCACGATTGATAGTATACCCTTGACTGGCCAAATAGTCGATGAGCGTCTCTACGTTGTCGCCATTTCCGCTCACTAAATAACCGCTGGAATTGGTCCAAATTGGAGTTCCATTTCCCCCCGCCGTCGTGCTTTGGGCCTGTGCCACAATACTCGTGTGGTGTTTGCCAAAGAGGTCTTGAATGGACATAAAGATGGACGTGAGTTTGAGGCCTATCGTCAATGTCCCAGCGGCAGTGGCGCCAACGTCCATTGTGCCCGTAAGCGCTGTGCCTTGACTGACGTCGGCTGATCCTTGTGCCAAAAAGTGGGTTGTTATATGTCCTACTATCTGCCAAAACTTGCCGCTTCGCCCGTCGGGGTCGATGAAGTTGGCGGGGTTTTAGAACCGACTTAAGCAAGGCAAGCCGGCCACGGTGCAGCGGTGCTTTAGGCGGAACAATGCCGCACTAGAAAATCACAAGAACGCAATGGAGTGCCTGATGATTTTCAGTGGCGGTAGTTGAAATTGGCTAAGTACGGAGAATGGAATTGCTCCAATGGATCGGGGGGGCCTAAGTGGGCTAGAATATCGACATTCATCTGTCGTGTGCATCCAAAATTATTCATCTAATTGATGTTTGATATTTCATTGCAAAATCCTTCGTCTAGAATCAAATGGCTGTACAAATAACACTATTGCAATGGCTTTTCTACAACGCGTATGGACTTCTTTGCTTCATTGAAAAGTGTTGTATCGGCCCCTCCCATGAGATACGAAATC
>JBDKJN010000470.1:0-35227 GCA_039796595.1 Bacteroidota bacterium | reverse complement strand
TATTGCTTGACTACGTTGGCCAGAGCAGTGCGACGCACCACTACATTGTGCCAATCGGTAAGCGATTTTCTTTCGCCTGAATCCCGATCTTTCCACGTTTCTGTAGTTGCAATTGAAAATTCGGCGATGCTGCCGTTTGGAAATTCCTTGATCACAGGATCAGCGCCTAGATTGCCGATAAGGATGACTTTGTTTACACTTGCCATGGTCGTTAATTTTTGTTGATGTCGATAATTGTCCCTCGAAATTCCGAAAAAAAACCGAATATCACGAAGCCGATGAGCAAATTGTTAATTAGTTTTTTTCTCAGACAAAGGGCAGTGCACCATAAAATCGCGTCGATATAGAGGGAATCCAACCAAAGTTAACTGGTTTTGACATTCTGCCATTGGCTCAAGAAATCGGATATTGGCTTTGGAACAGCCAGCTCGTCACACTTCGCGATATCGACAAGTACACCATTGGGAATTTTGGGAAACGAACTCACCTTGATGCGGTGAAAACGAATGGACAGTTTGCGATGCGACAAAAGATGTAGAATGGTATCACTCGATTCCAGGAGTTGTCCGTAGCGCCCAATTTCCTTTTTTAGTGCTGCTCGCTCCAGTAGCTGTGCAGATTCAAACGAAAAGAAATCGTGCAAATTCCGCCAAATACCCTGCTCGGTGCGCTTTCTAAAAAGCATCCGTTTTCCGTCTGTCAGTACAAAATAATCAATAGCCCAATCCAAGACCTTGGTTTTTTTGGCTTTGAAAGGAAGATCAGCAACCTTGTTCTCGCGCAAGGCAAAACACGACGTACGCAGCGGGCATTGATCGCATAGCGGTTGTTTTGGCGTGCATTGCAGCGCACCGAACTCCATTATAGCCTGATTGTGTTCGGCAGGTTGGCTCGTAGAAAGCTGATCCTGCGCCAGCGCCTGCAAAACCTTTTTTGTGTTTGTAGCATCCACAGGGTCTTGAATTCCAAAATAACGAGCCAGGACACGTTCGACATTGCCATCCACCACAGCAACGCGTTCCTGATAACAAAAACTCGCAATTGCAGCGGCTGTATAAGGTCCAACCCCTTTCAGTGCTAATAATCCCTTGTAATTATCAGGAAACACACCATCCAATTGATTGGCCACGAGCTGAGCTGTGGAGTGCAGATTTCTTGCTCGACTATAATACCCTAGACCTTGCCACAACTTGAGCACCTGATCTTGGTTGGCATTTGCCAGGGCGATGACATTTGGAAAAGCATCCAACAGACGATGGTAATAGTCCATTCCCTGATCGACACGAGTCTGTTGCAGTATTATTTCACTGATCCATATTCGATACGGATCATTGGTCTGACGCCATGGTAAATCCCTCTTAAAGGCTCTATACCAACGAATAATTTGATCCGAAAATGTCAAATTCTGCATTTTAGATAACTTTCTTAAAAAGAACCATTTGAAATAAAAAAAACAGACTTATATTTGCACCCCCCAAATAAGGGGGTAAAGGAAAGCATAACATTTTAAAACGTATAATAAAAAATGACTAAGGCGGATATCGTGCAAGAGATTTCCAACAAAACAGGCATCGATAAGAACGATGTGTTGGCCATTGTTGAAGGTATGATGGGTACTATCAAAAACGCAATGGAGAAGGGAGAGAATGTTTATTTAAGAGGATTCGGAAGTTTTATCGTAAAGAAGCGTGCTGAAAAATTGGGCCGCAACATTCTTGCTAAGACTACGGTTACAATTCCTGCACATTATATTCCATCTTTTAAGCCAGCTAAAGAATTTTTAGAAGGCGTAAAAGAAAAAGTGAAAGTGGCTGAACATGCCTAAGACCAACCTTAAGCTATGGATTGCGGGAATTATTTGTCTCGCCCTAGTGATAGGTTATTATGTATTGCCGAAGTTACCCGCGAAAGTTTTGGCCAAAAAACAAGTTGCTGCCAATCCTGATTCGTTAAAGTTAATGCAAGCGGTAGAATTGGTGCAGGGTGCCAATCCAATGGAGGGGATCACCCTTCTGAGGGAATTGATCGCCAAAGACAGCAACAATGTAGACGCACACTTGTATTTGGGAATGTTTTCGGTAAGAAGCAACCAGATGGACAAAGCGATAAAGCGTTTTGAAAAAGTGGTTGAATTGCGCCCTAACGATGTGCGCTATTTGGTGGAAGTGGGTTACCAATACCTCCAGATGGACAGTTTAGAGCGAGCATACAATTGTTTTGAAAGAGGAGTGATGGTTGATAGCACGAACAACAATGCGTTGTTCTTTTTAGGCCAGTCGAGCGAAAGACTGAACATGCCAGCCAGAGCAAAATCGAGTTATGAGCAGTTGTTGCGCCATACCAATGACTCTATTGTTGTCAGCAATGTTCAACAATATATTATAGAAATTAATAAGAAATTAAATACATCAGACAATGCCTTGCGGTAAAAAAAGAAAGCGCCATAAAATGGCCACTCACAAAAGAAAGAAGCGCCTAAGAAAGAACCGTCACAAGAAAAAAGTACGCTAGTTCTTTTTAATACATGGATATTACAGGCCACATCGGGAGTCGCATGACTCTCTGATGTGCTGCGTGTATCCTCATGTTTCGGCATAGTATGGCACTGATTCTAACAAGAATTAGTTGCCATGTTGCGCCATTCATCCTAATTAATAGGTGCAATCTTGACAGGTAATCTCGAGCTTTTTATCAATGCTACCCCTAAAGGTGTGGCGATTGCTTTGCTTAAAGACAAAATCTTAATTGAACTCCACCGCGAACATCGCAATCAGGAGTATGCAGTAGGAGATGTCTATTTAGGTAAGGTCAGAAAACTCGTGCCTCATCTCAACGCATGTTTCGTTGATGTGGGTTATAGCAAAGATGCGTTTTTGCATTACCAAGATTTAGGTCCTCAGTTCGCCTCTCTGATTCAATTCACCCGAAATACTATTGGAGGTGAGCAGCGCACAGGCGATCTCTATGGATTCAAATCATTGCCCGATATATTTAAGGATGGCAAAATCAAAGATGTCATCGGCCAGGCAGCACTTGTACCTGTGCAGGTTGCCAAAGAACCGATCTCTCAAAAAGGCCCTCGCCTGACATCTGAAATCACCTTGGCAGGACGTTATTTGGTTCTCGTTCCATTCTCCAACAAAGTATCTTTGAGCAACCGGATCAGTGATGATCAGGAGCGTGATCGCTTGCGCTCGCTTATGAATAAGATTCGTCCGCAAAACATGGGTGTAATTATTCGAACACAAGCGGAGGGTACCAGTGTGAGTGAATTGGATAAGGACTTGACTGACTTGGTCAGCCGTTGGCATGAGATGCACAAAAACCTCAAAACAGCCAAGGCACCTCAACGCATTCTAGGAGAAATCAACAAAACATCTTCGTTGTTGCGTGATATCTTAAACGATAGCTTCTCTGCAATTCATGTCAATGATGAGTCGATTGTTCAAGAGATCAAATCGTATCTCCGTTCGTTCGGTCATTCAGAGAGTATCGTGAAGTTTCATGGCAACGATGACTTGTTTGATGCCTTTTCCATCTATCGCCAAATCAAACAAAGTTTTGGCAAACAGGTGAATTTGAAAAGCGGTGCTTATGTGATAGTAGAGCATACTGAGGCGATGCATGTGATTGACGTGAATAGCGGCAATCGTAAGAACGCTTCGATACAAAGCCAAGAAGAAAACGCCCTCCAAACCAATATTGAATGTGCTAAGGAAATAGCGCGCTTATTGCGTTTGCGTGATATGGGCGGTATCATCTGTATCGATTTCATCGATATGCAGAACAAGGATAATCAGCGCAAATTGATTGATACCCTTCGCGACGCAATGGCCGAAGACAAGGCGAAACACAACGTACTACCTCCGAGCAAATTTGGGGTTGTGGAGATTACCCGTGAGCGCGTGAAGCCTGTGACTGAAGTGACCACCACCGAAAAATGTCCAAGTTGCGACGGCAAAGGTCAGGTGCAAAGTTCATTGTTGTTTACAGATGAAATCGAGAACTCAATGCGCGTATTGGCTGAAACTGGCAAATACAAAAAATTGCGTTTGACCGTTCACCCAATGGTTGAAGCTTATCTCAATCGCGGATTTTTCACAAACATTCGCAAAACATGGTCTAAAAAATTCAAGACCAAACTCGATGTGAAACCGAACAGTGATCATGGTTTCCTTGAATATCGCTTCTTCGATGAAGAAGGTGAAGAATTGGGTATCTAATACTATTCTTGAGGAGGTCGTTCCCTCCTATCGTATCCATTTTCAGGTTTCTGTTTCTCGATTTATAATCGGTCATCCAATCCGAATACGGGTTGACGATCCTTCCATTTTCCTTTGGTGAAGTCTGGAAATTCTTGCGGCTTTCCATTCTGCGCTATCGACTTTTCGCTCAATGGGGTGATGGCGTACCATGCGGCTAGATCGTAAACATCGAGTGGAAACGGTAGGTTCTGTTTGATGCATTCGATAAACGCATTGTCTACAAACAAGTCCAGGCCCCCATGCCCTGAACCTTCCGCTTCCTTTGCATATCTCCCCCATAACGGATGATCATATTCCTCCATCCACTTTTTAGTGTTGTCCCAACGATGACTATGGTTCATTCTCTTTTCAAAGTAAATCATTCCTTGATCAAACTCACCCCAACCGGTATCCTGCCATATCCCTTCTGTGCCCTGTACACGAAAACCAAGATTGTATGGGCGTTGCAACGACGTATCATGTGTAAGTAGCAATGTTTCACCATTGGCACACTGAATCGTTGTAGTCACAACATCGCCTTGTTTGAACGTCAGCTTTGCATTGGGATGATCCGGACCACCTTTGGGATGCTCGCGAACATATTTATTTAATCCTCGACTTTTGCTCGCTATAGAAGTGAGTCTCACCATTCGGTTGCCACGATTGAGATCAAACATTGTCGCCAACGGACCAATGCCGTGAGTGGGATAAATTTCCCCGTTTCGCTTCACATAATGATCGGTTCGCCATTGCGCTTCACTGTATGCGTTTTTGCCGAATTCAACGCCACTATCATATGCGGTTTGACCGTCGTTGAATAACACCCCACGCAAGTCGTGCTGATAGCCTCCTTGGCCATGTATCAACTCGCCAAAAATCCCCGTCTTCACCATGTTATGAATGGCCATGATATCACGGCGGTAACATACGTTTTCCAAAATCATGATCGGCACTTTGGTCTCTTCATAGGCTTTGACAAAATTCCAACATGACTTGATCGACATACCGCCACATACTTCCATTCCCACAATTTTACCTGCTTGCATGGCCTCAATACCGTGTGCTTCGTGCCATTCCCAAGGACTCGACACAAAAACAGCATCAATGTCATCGCGCTGAAGAAGATTACGATAATCGTATAGACCATTCGCATACTCCACAACTGGCGGATGTCCGAATTTGCGCAGCAAATCTTGTGCGTCCTTCATCATTCTCGGGTCGGGATCGGCCATCGCCACTATTTCGACGTCGTTGCGTTTGAGCATTTCTTCCAAATGCGTCTGACCACGAAAGCCAACAGCAATGAATCCCAAACGAATTTTTTTGATGGTTCCAATATGTTGGCTCATCAATGCACTTGGTGCGATGCAAGCACCAATACCCAATGCGGCTGATGATTTAAGAAATGTATTGCGGTTCATAAATGCCGGGATCTTCTGAATTGAATTGATTATCGTCACCACCGAAAGTAGTGAAAATGTAGCATACTACCATCCAGACAAAAGCAAATAAGTGGATAATGAAAATAGACTTCTACCCGAAAAACATTCCCAATAAATGCCAATGCGACTTATGCTCGCTTGGATGATCAGCGAACGAGTAATACAACTCCAGAAGAATGGATAGCGTCTTCTTTATCGCGCAAGGTGTATTCCATGCTCCACAAATAGGCATCGTTGCTAACGACATGTTTACCATCACGCATTTGACCTTGCCAAGCCTCATCAACAGCATTGGTTTCGAAGACCACAAGTCCCCAGCGATCACGAATTTCAAAATGATACGAAGTAATATCATCTTGAACGCTAAATCGAGGGATAAATGAATCGTTCACTCCGTCACCGTCTGGGGTAAACGTGTTGGGCACAAAACAAAATGCCTGAGTAATGACAGAGACCGTTTGAATAGCGCTCGCTACACATCCATGAGGAGAAACAGCGGTTAATTCAACGTCAAAACTGAGCCACTCACCGAAATTATAGGTAACGGAGTCACCATACAAAGTCGCAAGCCCAGCCATATCCCAGGTGTACGAAAACATCGGTCCATTGCACGCTTCTACAAATTTGAACGTTGCATCGAACATCGTACCGGGATCTGGTGTAACTGTAAAGTCCACTTCCGGAGTTGGAAAAACTTCGATGGCTTGTGACATATACAACGTATCAGCACACCCCACAGCATTGGCCGCGATCAAACCAAAGTCGTACAGACCAGGGTCAGTTAACACCACGTCGCTTTGGCTGCCATAATCCGACCAGGAGTTACCGATGAACCAAATAACTGAATCCATCTCACTGTTGAGCGTTTCCATTTGAATGGCCAAATCCTCGCAGCCTGCCCATGTTGAAAGTTGGAACATCAAAGCTGGTGGATGGGTAAACACATAATGCGAATCCAACGTATTGCTACAACCATAGGAATTGATAGCGAGCAATTGAACGTCAAATTCGTCCCCCTCGTTATCAAACAATTCGACAGATTGCCCATCTTGTTGTAAGACACCATCGACGAACCAAAAGGACTGATCACTGCATTGTGTCAAGTCTTGCACGTCAACAAAAAGATCAGGGAAACAAGTAATGGGGCTATCAAAAGCCAATTGAGGTATCGGTTGTGGCCATACAGTGATAGAATGGAATACAGTATCCTGACAACCCGTGGAAGCGGTCACGATCATTCTCAAATCTTGAATCAATGGATCACATCCCAAATGCACGATAGGTTGATTGAGGTCTTGATCTGTCCAGGTTTCTGAACCGAACGCCCATTCGGTGGAGTCAAACAACAAGCTCGTATTGCTGGCGACAAGCGATTCCAGGGAACAAAACATATCGGTGTCAACAACAAAACTCCCCATCGGTTTGGTAAGAATTGTAAGGGTATCCCAAAGATGCTGTGGACACCCAAAAGGATTGATCAACTGCAAATCAATCGGATATACTCCTGGATGTGGAAACACATAACTAGGCTCGTCGATGCCATAGACTTCGTCCACACCAAAATCCCAGACCACCTGAGTATTGGGTAAAAACTGCAGATCGAACTGAATCATTTCATCTTCGCACAAGATTACATTCGTCCATTCGAGCGTATTCATTTGATATGGCATCACAGGGATCGCGAGGGTGTCGGTCACACATTCATCATGCGTGAGATAAGTATAGTAATAGAGCGTATCGGTCACAGGAGTCGTTTCGTATTCGGATTGATCACTCAACCAATTAAAATTCTCATCCAGCCACACCGTTTGCCAATCGCCTGGTGATTGGAGTAAGAATGTAGAATCGGGGCAAGCATAATAGCCCGATGTCGAAAGCATCGGAGGCACGTAGTATTCAATCTCAAATACCGTTGAAAAAGCTTCACATCCGTTGTAATCCTGAATATACGCACTGTACACGCCAGGCTCGGTGATTAACAAGGTATCAGAAGGCTGCAAGGCCCCATTCCAATAATAGACATTGCCATTATTGAGACCGATGAGCATTATAGTATCGCCTTGACAGAAATAGTCTGGGGCTTGAATCGTTAATGTTGTATCCACTGGGGATGCACCTATCTCAATTGTTAGCGTATCTGTGATATTGCAAAGCGAAGTGATTACACTATAGACTCCAGGGTCAAAAATAAATTGCTGCATTGCACTTCCAGACAAGGGTGGCAACCATGAAATACTGGATTGTTCGTTGGTAATAACATCTAAAAAGATGGTATCTTGAATACAGAAATAGGTCCATGGCGATGAAGCCAAATACGGGGTTGAATATTCCGAAACATCGATAAAGTTTGATTCCAATGGACAGCCATCTTCATTGGTCATGATACAAAAATATTCACCAGGAACAGAAGGGGAATAAATTTGTTCGGTAGATGCGACGCTGCCTTCAGGTCCAATCCACATATAAGATGCGCCCGGTGTTACCGACAGACTAACCTGATCGCCGGGGCATATCACGGCGTTTTCCGGATCTGAAGTGGCAACAGGAATAGGGAAGTATTCAACGACTATGGCAGCAGAAGATTGAAATGAACATCCATCTTCTGTAGTAATAGCGACGTGCAGCCCTATGACATCAGGTTCCGAAATACTGATTGTATTATCATCAACTACTATTGCGTTTGATATGTATGTTACTTCAACACCTTCTGGTCCATATGACCAATCCACCTCAACGACCTCTCCAGGGCAAATAAAGAAATCAGCCGGCTCAATTATCCAAGGTGAAACAGATTCATATTCGACAACATAAAAATCTCTTTGGATTGAGATATAATCACATCCATTGTTTTCGTAATTCACCCAAACTTCAAGGGTATGCCATCCTTCAGTCAAATTGCTTAAATTAGATGAAAACTGACCAGATAAGGAGTCTAGGGATTGGCCATCCATCAGCCAATACATATTTAGGTCATCCGTAATGGAGCTTGAAATCAAAGTATTAAAATCATATGAGAAAATAATCTCCTCATTCGGGCAAATCCAAATGGAATCACCGATAAATTCTTCTCCAAATACTTGCAATATTAGTTCCGCATCCTGAGCCTCAGGTGGAACCTCATCATGAAATTCGTAATCGAAAAAGGCATGTGCTGAACACTCTTCTGTAAAAATCGCGTAAAAATTATATACCCCAGAAGTATCAATTACGATTGGATTGTCATAAATGGTATCACCATTGAAAGTCCAGTATGCATCGCTATAACTCGAAGAAATAATAGCATCAACTACATCTTGCTCCATGCAGAGGTCCAGAAAGATCTCATCAATACTTCCTGGTTGGAACGTTGACATTTGGCTTTCAAAAAACGGAGCAGGAGGCATAAACTGAATCTCAACATAAATAGAATCAACGAGTGGCTCGCCGCACCCGTCTTGACGAGTTGCAGTAACCACATACCAACCCGTTCCAGAGATGTATACATTCCAAAAACCTTCATTATCGAGATAATAACTGGTCACATTGGATGAAAAATCAAAGTCATACAATGGACCATATAAATCAAGTTCTTCTGTATAATATTCAAGTGTTAATGTCGGAATTCCTGCACCCGAAGGCACACACATATAGATCGTATCAAGACATTGCTCAAAACAGATAAGAGGTATTTCCTGATTACAAGAACCATTTGGTACCTGATCTTGGAAATTGTACAAAGGCGCATTGATACTAAATGGGCATGTTATAAAAATATCACGATTGCCAGCACTATTCACCATTCTGTAATCTCCTTGCCAACCATCGCAAGCAAATAAGCTGAAGTTGTCGACAAATTGATTACTACCCGTATCAGTTACTCCGGGAGACCACGTTCCAGGCGCGTCAGGGACACAAAACCTCCCAGAAAACCCGCCAGTAATGACCGGAAAATCAGGTGCCAGAACAGCTATCCCCTGCGATTGTGCTTCCCCTGGCCCTCCGTATTGTGCCACCCATTCTCTATTTCCAGTCGGAGAATATTTCGCCACCAGCACATCATCGTATCCTGCACTATACAATAAGCTGCCACCGTATTCCAGATTGAGTTCCGTTAAATCGCAAGAAAAAACCGCATTGATATAAGCATATCCGTCTGCATCCAGATCCATTGCTTTGCATGTCAAATCGTTTTCTGAACTGATATCTTCAAACCACAGAATAGTTCCGTCGGGTTGAGCTCTTAAAATAAATATGCTATTGGCATACAACGATGTGTATAAAGCATTAAAAGATGCAGGCGCAATCATCTGTCCCTGATATGAGCCCGCCAAGAAATAGGATCCATCAGCCGCGCTTTCAATATCTTCTAATTTGAGAAAAACAGAGGTATAATACGTCATGTTTAACTCATTGCCCAAAGCGTCCAATTGCAAAACGAAACCAATATTATCCACACTGTTCGTGTAGAGTTGATCCATTTGCAGATCATTCGTAAAGTATCCGCAGACATAGAGTTTATTATCCGTCGTTACCGAAATATCCAATGCTCTATCGTCATCTGAAGCTTCGCCCGTTTTAACCCAAACAAACCCTCCATTGCTATTCAATTTGCACACAAAGATGTCTTGTGAAGGCCCTGAATTATCAGGATAATTTGCGCTTGTAACCGGGAACGAACCAAAAGTCCCCGTGCCCGAAAATTGCCCAACCACATAGACATTCCCAGTATTGTCGACATCGAGACCATAGCCAATATCATCTTCATCTCCACCAGCTCGCACTGCCCATTGTACCACACCACTCGAATTTAGCTTGCAAATAAAAATATCCTGAGATCCTGCCAGTGAAGTAAGCATCACGCTCCCGAAAAGAGCTGTGCCTGTGAAAAAACCAGTGACGTAAACATTTCCGAATGCATCCGAACATACAGCCAAGGCTCGATCAGGACCGCTACCACCAAAAAATTGCACCCATGAATAACTACCATTAGACGTTCTTTCACTAACAAAAATATCGCTGATGCCATAACCCGGACTTGTAACTGGGCCGATACTCGCACCAGATCCTACATAACCGACGATATGTACTTCGCTTGAACCGTTATTGGATATATCCAAAGCCTCATCATTAGACAATCCACCCTCTTGCTCCAGCCACAAACTTTGGGCATTTATGTTCGGTGAACACCAAACAGTCAATGCAACGATAAATCCGAGAAGGTATCGATACATAGGGTTAGATTAATTCAGGGTTTAGCAATTAGCGCAATGCCAATTTCTAGCTAATATATTCAAAATCCTTGAATTACCTACTCTTATAAGCCAAAAAATACTTTTCAACCGTTTTACTCAATGCGGCCAAATTCAATTGATCGCTGATGGCCGCCACTTCGGCTATGCTTCCGTCTTTTCGAAGAATATTGATGGCCTCCTTGTGTTGATTATATGCGCGATTATCCACTTTGCCAGAGAAAACAAAGTAATCCAATTCCTCAGGTTCTAGAGCCCACTGCTGCTGCATGCGTTTGCGCGTGTCGCTCATATAGTCCTCAGAGATTGGTGATGCTTGCAATTCAATTTTGTACAAATTGCGATTGACTATGCTCGAAGACAACATCTGCAATACACGATCTGGATGCGTTTGCCAAACTTTCAAACTAGTGGCAATATCAAAATCATCAAGCGCGGCGTAATGCATCAACGCTGAGGGGTCTGCTAAGAATTTGGCTTTATCGTAATTGCCGTACAAAAAAGTATGCAATGCAGGTGTAGCGAACAATTGCTCCCCTCGCAAGGCCAATTCAACTGCACGACGAAGTACATGCACCAACATATACTCGGCACTCAATACGGTCTTGTGCAGATACACCTGCCAATACATAAAACGACGAGCGACAATGAATTTTTCGATGCTGTAAATCCCCTTTTCCTCCAAAACCAATTGATCATTGACCACATTCAACATTTTGATCAAACGTTCGGCACCGACCTGCCCTTCCACTACTCCACTGAAAAAACTGTCACGCGCCAAATAATCCAGCCGATCCATGTCGAGCTGACTGCTGACCAATTGATGCAAAAAATGTTTGGGGTATTTGTCATTAAAAATGTCGATAGCCATGCTCAACTGTCCATTGAAGGCTGCATTCAAATCACGCATGAGAATTTCCGAAATGTCTTCATGATGCACCCCTTTAATCAGGGAATACTCCAGCGCATGTGAAAAAGGACCATGCCCGATATCATGCAGCAAGACGGCCGCGATGAGGCTTATCTCCTCTTCATCTGTGATATCGTGTTTTTTAAGACGAAGTTCATCGACTGCCAATTGCATCAGATGCATGGCACCAATAGCATGCTGGAAACGATTGTGGATAGCCCCTGGATAAACCAAATGTGATAGTCCCAGCTGAGCGATGCGTCTCAATCGCTGAAACCAAGGATGATCGATCAGGTCAAGAATAAATGGATGACGAATAGTAATAAACCCATAAACCGGGTCATTGATGATTTTGCGTTTGTTTTGACTCATGAACGTAATGCCTTTCTAACTCAATCCCGTCTGAATAAGCACAAAAGTGCGGTTTCATTGCCTTATAAAGGGATCGAATTGGGCACCAAATTACTTCACTTCGCCGAGGTCTGAAGGATAAATCAAGATTATTTGAACCATTGCATACTAATTCCGTCTAAAAGGTGTTCTAGGGCACACCATGCGGCAAAGTATATTCCTTTACCTTTGTGGCTGCTAACAACTCAAACAATATATGCAAGAAAAAATCCTCTGGGCCGACGACGAAATTGATCTTCTAAAACCTCATATTCTTTTCCTTGAAAAAAAAGGATATCATCTCACCACCGTCAACAACGGCGCTGAAGCCATAGATCAAGTAAAGGCACAGCATTTCGACATCGTTTTCCTTGATGAAAACATGCCAGGACTCAACGGACTAGTCGCCTTGCAAAAAATCAAAGAAATTGACCCCACGCTACCGGTGATCATGATTACCAAAAGTGAGGAAGAGCATATTATGGAAGATGCCATTGGAAGCAAAATTTCGGATTATTTGATCAAACCGGTCAACCCCAATCAGATTTTGTTGAGCATCAAAAAGAACCTCGACGACAAACGATTGATCAGTGAAAAGACCAATAGCGATTATCGTCAGGAGTTCAGGGAAATCGCCATGCAATTGGGCAGCAAAATGGGCGCTCAGGAGTGGATGGAATTCTACAAAAAAATGGTCCATTGGAGTATTGAATTGCAAGCTACTACAGACGAAGGAATGGCTCAGATATTCGAAAGCCAGACGCAAGAAGCCAACGATCAGTTTGTCAAATTCATTAAAAACAACTACATCGATTGGCTCAAAAACGGCAGCGGCCCTGTGATGTCGCATACTCTTGTCAAACAAAAAGTTTTGCCCTATCTAAAACAGAACGATCAATCGGTTTTTATGGTGGTAATCGACAATTTGCGTTTCGACCAATGGAAAGTTTTGCAACCCAAATTGAAGGAATATTATCGGGTCGAAGCTGAGGAAATGTTCTATTCCATTCTACCTACAGCAACCCACTATGCGCGTAATGCGCTGTTTGCTGGACTCATGCCGAGTGAGATCGAACGTTTACATAAAAACCTTTGGCTCAACGAAGAAGACGAAGGCGGGAAGAATATGCATGAGGAAGAATTGCTAGCGGCTCAATTGAAACGCATGGGATTAGACTTCAAATTCAGCTACAATAAAATCACCAATCTAAATGCCGGTAGAAAGTTGAACGACAACTTCAGCAATCTCCTTCAAAACAAATTGAACGTGATCGTTTATAATTTCGTGGACATGTTGAGTCATGCACGCACCGAGATGGAAGTCATCAAGGAATTGGCCGATGACGAGGCGGCGTATCGCAGTATTACGGCGAGTTGGTTTGACCACTCTCCTCTACTTGATATCCTGAAAAAAGTAGCCGAAACAGATGCTGTTTTGTTGATTACAACTGACCATGGAACTATGCGTGTCAAAAATCCTGTAAAAGTTGTGGGCGATCGCAACACCAATACCAATCTGCGTTATAAGGCAGGGCGAAACCTCAATTACAATCCAAAAGAAGTTTTTGAAGTGCGCAATCCGTCTGATGCATTTCTACCAAAAGCCAACATTAGCACCTCCTTTATCTTTGCACAAAGTGACGACTTCTTTGTTTATCCAAACAACTACAATCAATTCGTCAACTTCTACCAAAACACCTTTCAACATGGCGGCATTTCTATGGAAGAAGTGTTGATTCCATTTGTTGTGTTAAAGAAAAAGTGATGACGCAGACTTTTGTTTCGCATACTCCGGAAGATTTAGCAACTATTGCGGAATGGTTTTTCAAGACCTTTCCTCAGCCTGTTACAGTGCTACTTGAAGGAGGAATGGGCGCCGGCAAAACCACTTTGATTAGAGCCATCTGTTCGCATATTGGTGCGGATGATATGTCAAGTCCTACTTTCTCATTGGTCAACGAATACCATGCTGACAATGGGCAGGTATTATTTCATTTTGATCTCTATCGGTTGGAACATACCCATCAAGCATTGGATATCGGGTTCGAAGATTATCTGGAACGCAAAGCCTATATCTTCATAGAATGGCCAGCAGTCGTACGACCGCTGATTGACCATGCAATTGAAGTTTCGATTGAAGATGATGGTCTGAATAGAACCATTCAATTCAGCTACAACTAAGGCTTTAATTAAAAAAAGTTAATCTTTAGGGACTTGTCGTTAGCCGTTCATCAGCCTAAAAGCTTCATAGACCATTCATCAAAAAAATAGACTCTGGCGCTTGAGCTCCGTCTACTTTCGAAGTGCATCCTCTCGAAAGGCTGCCCCTTTTCCATGATGACCAAGCAATTTATTATTACCTCCGTGGGTCTATTGTTCCTATGTTTTACTGTTCGTGCGCAACAATCGAACATTCAGGGTTCCGTTCACGAGTTGCAGAATCGGCCAGCGGACGGCGCAATCGTAAGCTTATTTGTTGCCGCTGACACCACCTTAATCAAAACGACATTCACCGATGAGTCTGGACATTTTGAGTTCTCTCGACACGATGAAGGCCCTTGGTTTTTGACCGTTCAACACCTGGGTTATCAGATCTATTGCAGTGAAGTCATTTCTCAGCCCGAGTATACTTTTGACAGCATTAATCTGCAGACCAGCGCCGGACCAGAACTCCAACAAGTCCAAGTCATCGGCTCAATTCCTTTTATTGTGCGAAAGCCCGAAGGGTATGTTGTTCAACCTGATGCCTTATTGTCTTCTGCGGGAAATACCGCATTGGAAATACTGGAAAAGTCACCAGGAATACAGGTCGACTCCGATGGCAATATTCGATTGCGTGGACAAAGTGGTGTCACAGTTTATATCGATGACAGGCCAACTTACCTCAGTGCTACTGAACTTGGCAGCTATCTAAAATCGCTACCCGCTTCGAGCATTCAGTCCATAACCATAATGACCAACCCACCTGCTCGCTATGATGCCGCCGGCTCAGCAGGTATTATTTTGATCAAACTTAAAAAATCAAAAACTATCGGCACCAATGGAGGACTCAATTTAAGTTATGGACAAGGCCGTTATATGCGATCCAACAACAGTTTTAATATTAATAAACGTGTAGACCGTTACAATTGGTATGGTCAACTAAGTCATGGAACGAATAATAATTTTCATGACTTAACTATCAATCGAAGCTACCTAACTTCAGAAGGGCAACTGCAAAATGCATTTGATCAGAATACCTTGATTCGAACAACCAATCACGGTGTCAATGGCAAGGTGGGAATGGACTTCTACCCGAATGATCAATCGGTATTCGGAGTTGCATTAAGTGGATTCTACAACTACAATGATGAAAACACACGCAACATTTCAAATTTGAGTGATTCGCTGCGCCAGCCAGTCAATCAAGTCACATCGATAACACCTGCGGTGCGTGATTTCTACAACACAACGGTTAGTCTTAATTATCAATGGAGTCCCGACACCTTAGGTTCGACCCTTTCCATTGGAACAGATTATGCCCGGTTCTATTCAGAAATGGATCAAACATTAACCAGTTCGTCTGAAGGTTCAAACTCAGATCAAGATACCACAACTGTTTTGGATAGTCGTTTACCCTCCACTATCACCATATGGACAGCTAAAGCCGACTTCTCAAAAGTTTATACCAGTGGCTGGCGCTGGGAAAACGGAGCAAAAACAAGCTTTGTTACCACAGTAAATGATGCCTATTTCTATGATGTATATAATAATGTCAGCACGACAAACACTTTGTTCACCAATAGCTATACTTATAAAGAAAACATCAATGCCGTTTACACCAGTTTAAATAAAGAAAAAGGTCGCTGGTCGTATCAAATCGGCCTGCGTTACGAAGGCACACGTATCAATGGCAAACAAAGCAGTTTACAAAGCAGTCGTGATTCATTGTTTCAATTGGAATACGATGGCCTTTTTCCTACAGCATATGCCACCTACCAAGTCGACACAGCAGGGCGTCATGTGCTAGGTCTGAACTACGGTCGAAGAATCAATCGACCAAATTACCAAGATTTAAATCCATTCACCTATCCATTAGACCCCTATACTTTGTATTCCGGTAATCCTTTCTTACGGCCATCGTTTAGTCATGAACTTGAGATGAGTTACACGCTAAATAACAATTGGACAGCCACTTTGTATTTCGGACGCAGAGAAGATGAAATCAATGAGACCATAGAACAAGTGAATCCTATTTTCTACAGCAGACCAGGCAATATCGGTTCATCAGAGTATTATGGCCTTTCCATCAATGGTTCAAAAAAAATGACGAAATGGTGGATGATTCAATTTTATGCGGAATGGATGCAGAATGCCTTTAACTCCGATCTGTATGGTCAGCGGTTGGAGAACTCGGGAAGCTATTTGTATGTCGGACCCAATATGCAATTCACATTAAACAACAAATGGAGTGCTGAAATTGCAGGCAATTATCAAACATCAGTGTATAGCGGTCAATTTGTTCTGGTACCTGTCGGCAGCATGCGCATTGCTGTTGGCAAGAAAATATGGAAAAACCAAGGATCAATACGATGCAGCCTGAATGATGTTTTTTACACCAATAGGCCAGGCGGAACCATCAAAGGTATCGGTGACTCAACAGCCGGTTGGAATAGCGTTCTCGATACTCGGGTGTTCCAAATCGCCATAAACTATCGCTTTACAAAAGGTGAAACAAGGGCTAATCGCAGTATCGGTTCTTCGGATACGGAATCACAACGCGTAAGATAATAGGAATAAAAAAAGGGAAACTCAATTGAGCTTCCCTTTTTTTATTCCTATTGTTATAATCTTAGTGACCCGCGCTGTGGCCTTGAACCTCTTTCACCATAACCTCTGCTGGTTTGGCTCCGTGAGCGTCAACAGTGTCTTTATGTAAAGTATCTGTAGCCATTGTTTCCATTTTAACAGGTGCCACTTCCTCTTTCTTTATCACGCCCGATATGTCACCGTTCAATTCAGTTTTTGCAGCTATCTTATCGTGTTTCTTACTTTGATAGGTGAAATATCCACTAACCAAAAGGGTAGCTGGAATAATGATCCAAAGTATAGTGCGTTCTGTTGATGAATGACCCTCGCTGTGTGCCATGGTATTTTGATTTTTTTTTGGTTGTCGATTTATGGGCGCAAAGTAAAACGCAAATTTCGCATGCCCAAATGCTTTTTCACTCCCTTTCTAACAAAATATTGAGCAAAAACCCTCGAAGAGAGCAGATTGATTCCGATAATAAACGTATCTTAGCAGGACTCCGAAATTCGGTTGGAACATATTCTGGGTGCCCCAAAACGCACCCTGAACAACTGATTTTCAGCTACTCAACAAACAATTCGAATCCATGGATATTAAAAAGGCCCTCGCTCAAGAAGCGGCATTAATGCCTCAAGAGGAGTTGCTCGCTGTACAAAACCGTCATTCTCGTTTGACGATTGGAATACCCAAGGAAACCTCAATTCAAGAGCAGCGTGTAGCCTTAGTGCCTGAAAGTGTGGCCCTTTTAGTGAGCAATGGCCACGACGTGGTCGTAGAAACGAATGCCGGAAAGGCATCGAATTTTCAAGATCATGATTATAGTGAGGCAGGAGCGCGTATTGTGTTCAGTCCTGAGGATGTTTTTCGTTCCGAAATCATCATGAAGGTAGCTCCACCGAGCATGGACGAAATTGCGATGATGCCAGGTAAACAGACCTTGATTTCAGCGATACATCTGCCTGCTCAAAAGGAAGAAATGATTAAGGCGTTGATACAGCGCAAAATCACGGCCATTGCGTGGGATTATATCAAAGACGACACGGATATTTATCCGGTAGTGCGTGCCATGGGAGAAATAGCAGGAAATACCGCGGTCCTAATTGCCGCAGATTACCTGTCACACAATCACGGAGGTCAAGGCCTTATGTTTGGTGGAATTTCGGGTGTAAAACCAACCGAGGTAGTCATTCTCGGCGCAGGAACCGTAGCTGAATTTGCGGCTCGCGCAGCCATTGGTCTTGGTGCGTCGGTAAAGATTTTTGACAACAGCACATATCGCCTTCGTCGTATACAAAATGACCTGGGCCTAAGATTATGGACCAGTACCATTCAACCCTCCGAACTACGAAATGCATTGGCAACTGCCGATGTTGCTATAGGTGCCATTCACACCAGCGGTGGACGCACACCTATCGTGGTGAATGAAGATATGGTGTCGAATATGAAATACGGCAGTGTGATTGTGGACATCAGTATTGACCAAGGAGGTTGTTTTGAAACATCCCGAATTACGACGCATGAAAAACCTATTTTCAAAGAACATGGTGTCATCCATTACTGCGTTCCGAATATCGCCTCACGTGTGTCGCGTACAGCGAGTTATGCGCTGAGTAACATTTTCGCGCCAATTCTCCTGAGCATAGGTGACGAAGGCGGCATAGCAAATCTGGTTAAAAATCATGTTGGCTTTCAGACAGGGGTTTACATGTACCACGGCACATTAACCAATGATGCTGTAGCTAAAATGTTCGATTTACCGTGGAAGGATATCAAGTTGCTGATTGCTGCGTTGAGGTAAGTTTTTAGCTTAACCTTACTCTGCCTCGTCGGCCATGTAAAGAGCCGTGAGTCCTTCTTTCGACAAGCACATTGTAGTTACAATTTCTATTGTAGGTTTATAGCATACCGTATTCAAAGAAATTGTTTCATGTTATTGCTAACGAAGCATTATCACAGAACCTTTCTCTTGAAAAACTTCTCCTGTGTGCGTGGTATATGAAATGACATAATTGTACGCATCGTTCATGCCATAGTATGCTCCATCCAGAATGTTTCCAGTCCAATGTTCATTCAAATCTTTTGACTCGAACACAACAATACCCCATCTATCAAACACCCTTAAATGGTATGAGGCAATGTTATAAGTCACAGGCTTCCACGTATCGTTAATGCCATCATTGTCGGGAGTAAATGTGTTTGGAATGTACAAGTGCCAATCGCAATCAATCACTTCAATTTCTATTTCAAAATCGACCACACCGCAAGCATTGGCTACCGAAAACTCATACATCCCTGACGCCGTCATTGGATAAATCAATGATGTGTCGCCATTGGACCACTGGAAAGTGTCTGTCGAATAATATTCTATTGTAGGAGATTCTTCATAACACAGTGTTTGATGCGCTAAAAAGACTGGCGAAGGCAAGTAATTCATGGTCACGGATGTATCGGATTGATTTGAACAGCCGTTGGCATCAATCACTTCAACAGAATACACTCCAGCCGTGTCAACGACAATCTGGTTGGTGGTGGCACCTGTTGACCACAAATAATTGACAAAAGAACCGACTGATAGCTCCGTGCTCGCGTTCTCACAAAAAGTTAGCTCACCCATTATGGTTGGCAAAGGCAATGGATGTATTTCAAGTGAATGAATATCAGAAGACGCACAACCGTAATCATCCAAAACTTCAAGTGTAACATTCGTATCCACCGTAACCTCATAAGTGCTAGCTCCAGATTGACCATTCCATATATAATTGGTAAAACCTGATGGCCCATTGAGGTAGATGGTGTCACCAACACAAAACTCTGATGGCCCAGAAATTTGGATTTCGGTTGGTGATATGAAATCCTGCTCATGAATAGCCTCACCAATGCATCCATTCTCATCTTCTACAATAACATCATAAATACCAGAAGTCAATACTTGAATACTCTGGGTGATCTCTCCGGTATTCCAAAGTATCTGGCTATACAATTGATCCAACGACAATGTAATCGACTCTCCATCACATGCGGGGCTTATCCCTTGAACTATAGGAGTCGGATTCTCATGAACTTCAACATAAACGGAATCACTTCCGAAACATCCATTTATTGAGCTAACTGTCACATTTATCCATTCACTGGATGAAGCGACGTACGTTTCAATTTGAGAGCCGTCATTCCATAAATAAGTCTCGAAGCCACCTTGTGTTGAAATTACTGATGAATCGCCTGCACAAATCTCAAGCACTCCTGTTAACTCAGGACTAGGGGCAATTAACATAATTGCCATCATCTCAGAATGAGCTGAACAGCCATATTCATCAAATACCTCGACATTTGCATTGCCAGATGCGGTTACCTCTATTGAAGAAGAAGTCTCTCCATTGCTCCATGAATAGGCATAATAATTTGGCCCTGCATCTAAGGTCAACACATCACCTTCACAGAAGCTTAAACTGTCGGGCCATAAAGGCGGTATTACTTCATGGAATTCAACATCCAAAGAAGCATCAGCACTACACCCATTGGAATCAATGACCTCTAATGTAATAAGACTTGACTCCGTGATGAATATGCCATTGGCATTGATTTGATTATTCCAAATCATGCTAGGAAATAAAGTACTCGTTGAATAATAAATGGTGTCACCCACACATGGATCAGCCTCACCCAAAATAATTGGATTCGGGGATAAATGCACCGAAACCTGAATAGTATCAAATCCGACACATCCGTTCAAATCATGTACTTCCACATTGATCTCACCACCAAGAGCGGTGTACAGCGTATCACTTAGAATTGCCTGATTCCATAATAAATAAGGATATTGATTGACCACTGTGTAAGTCGCTTGTTCTCCTTCACAATGAGAAAGCAAACCGTCAATTTGTGGTTCTACAGCCGGATGAAAAACCACATCTGCTTGTGTCATTCCTGTGCACCCTTCAGTATCCCAAACTTGCAAACTATATGTACCTGGTAAAAGGATATCCACTGTTTGTGTTTCCACCCCGTTCGACCATAGATAAACATCATAATTCAAATCCGACTCAAGGGTCAATATTTCTCCTTGGCAAATGACATTGTTGCCAATGATGGATGGAGTTAATGGGCTTGCCAATACCACCTCGATGATGTCCGAATTCAAGCATTCATCAACACTTTCAACAAAGACTTCGATGGTCCCGGGATTCTCTACAACAGTAGAATTTCCAGTTGTGTTGTTGCTCCAAGATACGGAATTATAAACACCAATAACCTCCAGAATGACATTTCCACCTGGACATAAAGTTGTATCACCTACAATTTCAACTTGTGGCAAAGGCATTTCAAATACTGAACTTGAGGCCGACGCTATACAACCATTGGCATCAATCACGTTCACTGTCACATTAGCTGGACTTGAAACAGCTATTGTCGACGATATCTCACCTGAACTCCAATCAAAGTCAACAAATGTCGGCTCAACCCACAGCATTGTGCTACTGCCAGCACAAAATGTTGTATCACCCATAATCTGGGCTGTAATATTCTCAAGTAACACGTCAATCTCCGCTGTAGACATGCATCCGTTGTTGTCAATAACTTCGACAGATACTGTTTGTGGCTGGTAGACTACAATAGAATCTTGGAAAAAAGTCGAATTGGCATCTGCAAACCAATTCACACCCGTTCCAGAATGAATTAGTGTAATTGTTTCTTGACCTCCATTACAGACTAGACTATCCGTAATTAGATCAATCGTCGGAGCGGATATTGCAGAGAGCAGAGTGTCTAAGGCATAATAACAACCCAGACTATTGGTAACTACCACCTCAATCAATGAAGATGCGGTTACAACAAAAATTGAATCTGTACTTCCATCATGCCATTGATAGGTATCAAAAATCATATCCAAACCAATCACCGTACTATCACCCTCGCAAAATTCCAAATTGCCAACAAACTGAGGACTTGGCGATGGAATGGAATTTACGAAAACAGAATCTGTTGCAGCGCAATTGTTGGCATCATTGACGGTCACATAAATCATTCCGATGACATCAACAGAAGTGTTGATCGAATCTGATCCAGTGGACCAACTGTAAGCGCTAAAACTCTGATCAACTGTCAATTCTGTAAATCCATTTTCACAAAAAATCAAATTGCCCAAAATAGTAAAAGATGGAAGTGGCCATGCGATCACCTCCACGGTTGCATCGCCAGTACAACCTAGAGCGTCAGAAACCTCTATGGTATAAAACCCTGGGGTATTGACCACTAAATCTTGATTCGTAGAACCATCTGACCACAAATAGGTGTATCCTGATTGGCCACTAATTGTAGTTGACTGACCTGCGCAGAAACCAAGCGTACCCGTAATGCTTGGCACGAGAACAACTTCACTGACGTTGACACTGGACGTATTTGAACATCCATTGGCGGTTGTCAATGTAACCTCATATATGCCTGGCATCGAGATGATGACTGAATCGCTCATTAATCCATTTATTCCATTGCCACTCCATGTAATGGTTCCTGGATCATGGTCAGCTACCAAAAGGGCATTCCCCCCACTGCAGATTGAGCCATCGGATAGAATCTGAATCATCGGAGTTGGCAAAGCGACTGCAGAGGTGTCCGCTGTGATTGCACATCCATTGTTATCTGTAACTGTCAATTGAATTGACTCAGATTGATCAGCATAATAATAACTATTCGTAGATCCATCAGGCCATAGATAGCTAATATATGATTGAGTGGTTGAAATCAAGGTTGAATCGCCTTCGCAGAACTCCATATTTCCGGTGAACTGCAAAGCTCCTCCTACACCTGAGACCACTTCGACAGAGTCAATACCTGTGCATCCATTCTGATCGACAACTTCAATGTAAACCCAACCAAGTGAATTGACCCAAGTATTTGTCGTTGTACTGCCCGTACTCCAAGCGTATTGATCAAAACCCACCTGAGTCAGTAAATAAATAGAATCGTTACCACAAAGAGTCACATCACCAAAGATTGCTGGATCCGGCATGGGCAATTGCAAGATGTTTATCCATGAGGAAGCTACACAATCATTTGTATCAGCGATTTGTAACCACATAATACCCGGTGAAGTTATGGTTAGCGATTGACCCGTGGAGGTATCACCCCATAGATATGAATAATTGTCCGGACCTGAGAGTGTAACACTTTGTCCTTCACAAAACACTGTATCTCCTGTGAAAACTGGTGGTGGAAGCAAGAATTCGTTAATCACTACTGAATCGCGAATTATACATTCTGGCGTATAAATATCCACCCAATAAAGGCCTTCAGAGCTCACCGTGTATATTTGACCGGTACTGCCATTTTGCCAAACGTAATTGTAGGCACTCCCTGTTGACGCGTCCAAAGTATAACCTGCAGTTCCAAAGCAAACCGTAGTATCTGGACCGAGAGGTGATGCTGCTTGCGCTAACGAAACTAACAAGGTATCCGAAATAACACAGCCATCAAAAAACCACTCAATAACATGTTGGCCTTGTAATAGATAATTCGTCGAAATCGTATCGCCATCACTCCAGAGATAGTGCTCACCATACCCTTGAACGGCATCAATATAAACGCTGTCATTAGAACATAAAATACGATCAGGTCCAAGATTTGCGTTGCTCAATGGACTCATATAAATCATAGCGGTGTCAACACGAGTACATGCATCAATTGTTCCTTGAACGTAAACCTCATTCCAGCCTGGACTACTCCAAAATATAGTGTCGTCAGTTGAGCCTGTTTGTGGCCAATAGATTTGCGTTCCCAATGAAGGATTGGGATCCAAGACAATACCATTGCCATTGCATAATTGCAAAGTGTCTGGAAGATCAAATTGTGGTTTCGGTTGAATGGTAACCAAGGCCGTATCCGCTGCTGTTTCACCACATTCCAAATTGGTAACAGTCAGAATAACCGTATATGTTGCAACAACATCCAATATGGGATACTGAAAGATCGGATTCTCCTCTGAGCTTGTTTGGTTATTGTATCCAAATTGCCATAAGATATCTACCAAATCTCCCGCAGTAGATTGACTCAAAAATTGTGTTGCGGCATTGGCACAATCATCCACATACGAAAATGATGTGATTGCATAACACGTATTCTGAGGCATACAATTTGGATCAGCAGGAGGGGTTGTTGTAAAGGTAAATCCTACAGATCCTGTTACGAGACCACCCCAAGGATAGTACTCAGGTGTTACTACTTGCAGATAGTAACTGCCCGGTGCCAGACAATTGATTGTATTAATAGTCTGCGAATTGGAGAAACAACTTCCCACATTCATAGCATCACAACTACCTAATAATATTCGATATCGGATGAAAGAAGGATCAATATTGGTGAGTGCCGCATTCAATTGAAAGGTAAAATCCACGCTTGTTGAACCGGTTATATCAATACGAAACCATGAGGATTTATAATTATTTACATTGGCACCGGATGGAAGTAAACATCCCATGTTATTACCAGATTCTCCAAAATCCTCCCCAATCGTGTGGCAATCCACAACTACAGACGCGGTTGAACTTCCAATACCATTGATGCCAGTCACAATAGGATTGTCGCAGAAGTCACCCACCTGCTCGCTTATCTCTATTTCGGGATAAACTTTATGCAATAGATAACTGCAGCCAGGAAAGATCAGATAATAGCGCCCTTCATAAACACAAGCTTGATTCCAATATCCATCAGCACTCCATACACTTGTTGCATTCACAGGCTCCCATACGACTGTCGAAGAATCACCAGCAAAAGCTTGACGATACATGATCACCTCAGTCCCAGAGCCAAGAGGATTGTCGTTGATGTCAAAAAATTGGCCTCGGAATTTTAGATATCCACTGACATTGACATCCACATAATACCAAAGTGTGCGAGGTTGGCAATAGTATAAATAGGGATCAGTTGCATCCGCTGAAGCACAAACAAAATTATCCATCTCGCCCGAATAGGAGCCAGCGCCTAAAGCAACATTGGTATAAGGAGGTGCCGACTGATTTAAGCCATTGATACAATTGGCTTGCGAATAATGATCATATAGCACAGGGGTTTCGACCAATGGGTCCCATTTGATTCTTAATTCACATTGGGAATTGAGCGCATCTAAAGCGGCATTGTGTTCTACAACAACATAATATCTCGTCGGTTCTTGTGGCTCACAAGGATCACGATAAAAACTAACTTCGTTATATGCATAACACCACCATGAGTATAAATTGCCAGCAACAAAGCTCAAACCATCAGTCAAAGTTGAATCTACTTGCCCACTCATCTGCACTGCCGCGAACGGCAAACTTCCATTGACATCGCTTCGATAAATAGCATATCGCTGAACATTTTTACCAGGCTTTGGTTCAATGTAAACGCTGCATGTTCCTGCGCCATCCACGGTAAAGGTGTACCAAATATTTCTACGAATTGCATAGGACGGTCCATCGAACATGTTGTTATAAACACTATCGGTGTACACATCATTATTCACCCCTGTCCAACAGCTCATTTCAGCTGGATCAGTATCAAAAGCTCCCGTTGTGCAGAAAAAATGGTCATTGCTTGGAGCCCTCGAAGGATCTATAGGGTTTACATCTCCAACCTTGCCATCATACCATGTGTTGTCGGGGTTGATCAATCCAAAATCATAAGCATTCTGCGCGAAATCAAAACGAGAATAACCAACACGATCTATAAAAATTTCTGGGGTAACTGTTTGACCATAGTTTGCATCGGAAGCCCAAATAACTAGTGTATAAGTTCCTGCTGGAAGATCACAAAATTGCATACCATAGGCACATGGTTGAATAGCAGTTGTTGTTGGCAGCAACAAAGAGTCAATACGCACATCAAAATTAAAAAGTTGTGACTCAAAATTTCCTGTATTGATGGCGAGATAAGAATTTTGAGTTGTTGTAAAAACATAATACGCAACTTTCGTATGACCGGTATTGCAAGGCACAATAGGATGACTTACCCATGGTGTATCATTGGAACATCCAAAATATTCGGTACATAGATAATACATATTGTCTGTGCTCTCCCATTGATTGTCTCCTTCATTTGGCCCCCATGTAATGACGGCAGGATCACCATTATTCAACGTATTACAAGCTTTGTGTGGGCGATTGTATTGTGATAACTGACCAGGTGGAGTGACATTGATATAAATAATATTCGGCATTCCTATTCCGTTTCCGGTCGTTCCCAAAGAATTGGAGAGTGGATCCTCATATGTAGGCCCATCAATATAAGAAACAACAGAATACCAACCCGCGTCAAGCGGTATACATGGACCTGTATTCGCGTTTGCAACACAACTCCACAATGGGTTTAGACCTGCAATGTCTTGTGACACCCTACCTTCGAATACCGTAAACGGAGCATAAGCACAACCCCACCAACAGCCCAATGGATTCGTCGAGATACTGACAAGAGAAGCTTCGCTCAAATAAAATTCACGGTATATCGCTTTGGTTCCACATGGAGCAGAACCATTGAGATCAATAGCGTTGTCGTGACATCCGAAATGATCAGTGGTTGAGGTCACTGTGCCACCTGCCGCTCCCGTAGCAAGCCAAATATCACCTAAAACCTCAGCTTCAGAAGGTGAATCAAAGAGATTCGTAACCAAATCAAATTGCACTGTCACTTGGTCTGATAGTGCGATGTCGGTGGAGTCACCAAACGTAACTAAAGTGTATTCTCCCGGTGTGACACACACTTGGTAATCGTAACCATTACAACAATAATCATTGTTTCCATGATACATACATTCAGAAACTGGTTCCAATCCCGAAATCCACTCTCCGGCAGCTTGAACACCCTGAGAAGTTGCTAAACTGTTCGCATTACCACGATACAAGCGATAATTATAAGCGTATTCATTTCCACTAACAATCGTTATTATACCGCTGTCTGGTTGCAAATCCAAATCACCATCGCCTATGGTAAATTGCCTGTACATGGCCTTGCGGTTAGGATCCCATGAATTGTAATAATCATTATCGCATATTGTTGTGTCTGGCATCAAAGTATTGGCACAACCAAATACATCTACTTGTGAAGTGATCGGCACACCGACAGGCAAATCATTCATATTATTAATTGGATCGAAATCGCCTGCGTTCTGCAGCGCAAATTGATTGATGTCCACCGTTGATACCACATTGATTGAAATATTCAATGGCCTACCCAATTGTCCATCACTAAAGTAATTGCAAGCGTCCCAGTACCACAGACCCAATTCGTCATACGATCGTCCAAGAACTTGCACCGAATACGTGCCCGGAAGCAAACAATATTTTGTAATGGAATTATGACCTTCAATTACTCGATCGGAAGGATAATTGAGGTCGCCGCAGGAGGCAGTAGCCACATCAGAAAATAATCTTAAATATACATCATTATATGCAGGCGACCAACAGTTTCCACTGACCGTGATATTCGAAGTCGTTGTCAATTCAAATGTAAACCAATCGGATAAATTGTATAGTGATGCCCCTATCCAAATACCTGTATCTGGATTTGGGGTACCACAATCATTGAGTTCCATTCGTGCGTTGCAGGCAAACCAATCACTCGCATTTGTCACTCCATCTGCCAAGGCCCCAAGTGCATTTGGGGCTGGAACATTTAACGGTGTTGGCGCAACCGTAGGCGTTCCGCCCCAAGCGTGAACCACAACCTGTAAGTCTTCGTCTACAGTGTGATGCATAATAAATCGCAAACTATACGTCGTATTGGGAAGCAGCTCACCGCAACGGTAGGAGAAACCGGGATGAAGAGCATAAACACTGTACAAATTGTAAATTTCACTGTCTACTTCGGTCAAGGTCGTATAATCTACAGCATGCACATCCCCTTGGTAGAGGTTGTAAGCAAATGCCGTTTCAGTGGTGCTGTATACATAGCTTGCCGTTGGAACAAAATTAATTGCCAATTCATCGAAGGCTGCTGGAGTTGTGAAGGTAAACCAGGCGCTTTGCGTGTATTCAGACGAATCAGTACCAAGCCCTGGATAAAATTCATTATTATCGTCAATGGTCAAACATCCTGCATTAAACACTAGAGAACTTGCACAATTTGTAAGCACACCTAAATCACCTGCATTAGTCTGAAAATCGTATGGTGCTGGTGAAGGTTCTGTGAGTGTTAATGTCACAGCTATTGGCCCATTGAAAGCTTGATTGCACACCACTTGCAGTAGGTAATTTCCTGGCAACAGACAAGGATTCACGCTATGGCCTAATGCGCCCTGCGGCACAAGTCGTGCGTCTTGTATTTCGTCAAACCCTGGGAAACAGGTATTGGAACGATACAGAGCGAAACCCGCAAATGCCGAAGAGAAATTATCGATACCTGTGGGTTCTTCTACTAATAAGTCGCAACCTCGTGCGGTTGGCAAACTGAAAGAATACCACACAGAACCACTTTGTAATGTCAATGGGATAGATGAATCAAAGTATTCTCCACTCTGTATTGTTGCGCTTGTCAAATCAGATGGTAATGAGACAAATGTGCCGATATCATAGCCATTACCACTGATGGGAATCACTGTAGCATTTTGGCAATTGTCATTCACTGGAGCCTGAGCAAAACCTTGGTTTATGCCCAAAATTGCTAGCAACACTACCAACAAGAAGTAGTTCGAAAGCTTCATTTTTTTTAATCAAGGTATCGCGTTAAAGCCAAACAAAACCCAAGTCGTTCGGATACTGCGAATATAAAGGAATTTGGAGGCAAAGGAGGTAATACATTTGACTTAAAAAGGACGCAGCGCACATTATGCATGCTTATAAAAAGCGTCACAGCATGGAAATACAAAGCAATCTTCTCATTGTCTATCAATCATTTCCCAAAACCATTATTTTTGAACTAAATCCAATCATCATGGCACGCGTTCTTCTTTTCATTGGACTCTGCTTTTTATCCAGTAACTCTATCTTTTCACAGGGATTTGAATGGCTCAATTGGTCGCCCGTTGCCGGCATCAATACCGATTACGATGAGTTTAATGCTTATCTAGCCATTCAGAAAGATTGCAAGCCTTCAGATCTTCAATTCCAATAAGCTACTTTACAATAAATACGCATTCGTCTTAATGCTCCATGAAGCATAGTGCCAAAAAACACCTGTAGAAAACTAACGCAAACTCGCACCCAACTTGCTTATCAAGGCATCAAGGATCCTCTTCATGATCGCTTCGGTTTGCTGATCCGTCATGGTTTTGGTTGGATCCTGTAGAGTAAAACTCACTGCATAGGACTTCTTGCCTGCATCCAAATTCTTACCTTCATACACATCGAACAATTCCACCTTGCGCAACAATTTACGCTCTGTATCTTGAGCCGTGCTGCGAATCTGCTCAAAGGTGATCGCGCTATCCAACAACAAACTTAAATCGCGACGAACCGCTGGGAATTTTTCAGGGGCCTCGTATTTCACATATGATTTAGAGACTGATGCAATCGCATTTTCCCATAGTATATCCGCGTAATACACCGTCTGCTTCACATCGAAACGACGTTGCAAATCTTCTTTCACAACACCCAATCGCGCCACACATTTTTTACCAGCGTGCAATTCCATCATCTGATCGAAGTGCACATGCGTCGCTTCTTTCGGCGTTACTGCTATGCCCATGATGCCCAAGATATGCTCTACAGCACCTTTTAAATTATAAAAATCAGTTTTGTCCGATGTATTGTTCCAACTTTCATTGTTGCGACGACCCGTCATGAACAAGCCCAAATGCATCTCTTCAAAATAGCGCTGGTCCTTTGTGCGGTACTCTTTGCCGAATTCAAACAAACGCAAATCCACCTGACGATGGTTTTGATTGTAGGCCAAATTCTCCAAACCTGAATACAACAAGGTGGTACGCATATGCGCCAAATCACCACTAAGTGGATTAAGAATCGACACTGCGCGAGCTTCTGTATATGCTTCATCCTCTACTAAGGTTGCATAACTGGCTTTGGTCAAGGACATGCTCATGGCCTCATGAAAACCAATGGAACACAAGGCATCCGATACTTTGCGCTGAATGCTCTCGGGATCAGGCTGTGCAGGGAAACTCAATGAGGTACGCAATCCTTTAGGGAAAGGAATATGATTGTAGCCATAAATGCGAAGCACCTCTTCCACTACATCAGCAGGGCGCCGAACGTCCGTTCGGTAGAGTGGCAACTCCAGCTCCAATTGTTCTCCTTCTTGACGAAGGATGCGTATATCCAAATTATTTAGAATCGAAACAATCGTCTCAGCAGGAATTGCAAAACCAATCAATTGATGCATATAACCAATGGACGTGGTGATCCGTGCAGGAGCGGGAACTTCATCCACAGCAACAGCCGGCGATGATTCGACCTTACCGCCCGCAACTTGAAGGATCAACTCCACTGTTCGCTGCAATGCCAATGCCGGCATTTGAGGATCTGTGCCACGCTCAAAACGGAATGAAGCATCTGTATTGAGCGTATGTCTGCGCGCTGTTTTACGCACCAATACCGAGTTAAAACAGGCAGACTCAATAAATAGTGAAGTAGTGGCATCACTGACACCGCTATCCAATCCGCCCAATACACCTGCCAAACAAATTGGACCTTCACCATCTGCAATTATGAGATCAGCAGTAGAAAGCTTGCGCTCCGTTTGATCCAAGGTTACCAATGTTTCACCTTCGGCTGCCATGCGCAACTGAATCGCATTTCCTCTCAAACGATCTGCATCAAAGGCATGAACAGGTTGACCCAATTCATGTTGAACGTAATTGGTTACGTCGACAATTGCGTTGATGGACTTGACGCCGATGGTAGCCAATCGTTTTTTCAACCACTCAGGTGACGGACCAACACTCACTCCAGAAATTACGACACCAGAATAAGTCGTGGCTAAAGCGCCATTCTCTGCAGTAACAGTAATCGGACAAGGGGGCAACTGATTACTTAATTCAGGAGAAACAACAGTTTTTAATTTTGACTGGGTATCCTTGCTATCCGGCATATTTTGAAGGGCGGCATACAAATCGCGTGCAACTCCAAAATGTGAAAAAGCATCGGTTCTATTTGGCGTAAGACCGATGGATATGGCAATATCTGACTCAATTCCTAAATGAGATGCAGCAGGCGTCCCAACCGTTGCTTCGGCAGCCAACACCATAATTCCATCGTGCGACTGTCCTAGTCCCAATTCATCCTCAGCGCAGATCATACCATGGGATTCAGCACCTCTGATTTTTCCCTTTTTGATCACAAAAGGTTCACCTTCTGAAGGGTAAATTTTTGCACCAATTGTTGCAACCAGTACCTTTTGACCAGCGGCCACATTGGGTGCGCCACATACGATTTGAAGCGGGTCTCCATCATCTACGCGAACCGTGGTTAGACGTAGACGATCTGCATCCGGGTGTTTATCGCAGGTCAAGACCTCACCCACCACGACGCCTTTCAGGCCACCCATAACAGCGTCTACCTGCTCCATCGACTCTACCTCCAATCCAATGGAAGTGAGCACTTCAGCAATTTGTTCAGCGCTTAATGATGTATCGATGTATTGGCGGAGCCATTGGTAAGAGATCGTCATAACGTAATAATATTGGGTCGGCAAGCCGATTTAACGGTGCGAAAATACTACCGAACAGGCATCATTTCGTATCCCTCGATGTCAGCTTTGAGAATAGTTAACCAAATTCGAATATCCGAATATTTGAACTATTTTCAAATCCATAGGATTCCAATTCAATTTCAATCCAAATTTCTCAGCCGAATATGAGGTTTTACTTGCTATTCAATGCTTTCAGCTATGGAAGAAATGACAAAAAACGGCCGTTTATTCGAATATGTCTTCGCCATAGACAATCAAAAACACAAGAATTAACCCCGTTTACACAAAAGATTGTGCAACTGCACCCAAGGTAAATGTATCTTGATTACGTCTAAGAATATGTAAGGGAAATTTATGCAATTATCAAAACGATACACTCTTGTCGGATTACTCATCTGTATCGCAATTTTTCTTGTAACCTGTAAGAAGGACGAGGAAGATGAAGAACCCACTCCAGTGCCTCCAAGCACTGGTGTTGTATTTGACATCAACCAAGTACCTTACAACAAACTCAGCGACTATCGATTTTTCACGGGCACAATGAAAAATTTGTCTCCAAACGCACGTGTTCTTCCTTACGAGCCAATTACCCCTCTATTCAGCGACTACGCGCACAAGAGCCGATTTGTTTGGATGCCCAGCGGTGTAAGTGCTACGTATGCCGGCGACGACAACCTGCTCAACTTTCCTGATGGGACAGTTTTGATCAAAAATTTCTATTACGATCACGTTCAACCTCAAGATGAACGCCGCATCCTAGAAACTCGATTGATGATTCGGAAAAATGGCGCATGGATTTTTGCCGATTATATCTGGAATGAAGAACAAACAGAAGCAACATTCAGCCTCGATGGCGAATATGTATCACTGACCTGGATCCATGATGACGGGTCGGAAAAAAGCGTTAACTTCAGAATACCTTCGGATGTTGAGTGTTTCACCTGCCATAAATCCAACGGTCAGAACAATCCTATTGGACCTAAGCCACAGAATCTCAATAAGGTTTATACCTACCTGGAAGGTGCAAAAAACCAACTGACCAAATGGCAAGAAGTAGGCTATTTGACGGGTGAACTCCCATTTTCTATCGTTTCGACGGTGGACTGGACGGATGAATCACAAGAACTGGAGCTACGTGTACGCTCCTACCTGGATGCCAACTGCTCTTATTGCCATCGCGAAGAAGGTCATTGCTATTACCGTCCGTTGCGACTTGAGTTTAATGAAACCGGAAACCCTGATCAATTGGGTGTTTGTCAAACTCCGCAAGAGTTCATCAACAACACGTTAACCCATAATATCGCTCGTGGAAATATCAATCGCTCTGTAATGTATTTCCGAATGAATACGACCGACCAACAATATCGGATGCCACTCATGGGCAGAACCATCATACACGAAGAGGCTGTGCAAATGATGAATGAATACATCAGTAGCCTCAGTCCAGCATGCAACTAATAACCCTTTAATACCTAAGGACATGAAACCAAACCAACTCATTGCCATTTTCCTGATGGAGGTAAGCAGTCTCTCACAAGCTCAAACCTCTTGCGCTACGGCCGAAGAAGCCATTGAAGGCATCAACTTCGGCACACAAATAACAGGGAGCGACACACCACAACCAGAACATTGTTTGGCGCTAACACCAGAACTAATGTTCTCTTGGTACTATTTCGTTGCCACGGATGATGTCACCATGACGGTAACGACTATTTTGCCCGCTAATGCTGGACTTGACACAAGAATAAGTGTATTTGAAGGTACATGCGGCGATCTCCTTTGTATTGGCAGCGGCGATGATAGTAACGGTGGTTATCTGTCGAATGCCGTATTCTCGGCTACCACGGGTACAACCTATTATATTGTTTTCGACACGTACTGGGGTGGTGCGGAAGTCGCTTCACCAGTGGAATTCGAAATATATGAAGGTGAACCGTCTGGTGGCGGCGGCGGTGGTGGCGGTGGTTCCGACTTCCCTACCCTCATCACTTTTAATCCAGAACCACTCACGGGCTCAGGCTCCAGCGAATGTATTGTCGACATGAACAACGACCAACTCGATGATGTCGTCTTCGTCAATGGTAATTCAATCACCATTCGTTACCAACAAGCCGACGGAAGCTTTACCAGTCAATCCTATAACGTTGGCAATGTGAGCAACGCCCCATCTTGGAGTATTGCAGCAGGTGACTTAGACAACAACGGTTACAACGACCTATTGTACGGAGGTGGTGGTGGTGCAAGTATCATCATGGCCAACGACAATGGAACAGGATACACGCACTATAGTGACAACGAGTATATTTTCTCACAACGCACCAATATGGTAGACATCAACAACGATGGTATCCTTGATGCATTCGTATGTCACGATGTCGATGCCAATGTATTTTACATCTCCGATGGCAATGGAGGCTTTACGTATAATCAAGGTGGACTCGGGGAAAACGGCGGCAACTATGGTTCCGTTTGGATCGACTACGATAATGATTGCGATATGGATTTGTTTATCGCTAAATGCGGCAGTGACAATATCGATCAATTGCACCGCAATGATGGAAATGGAAACTTTACAAGCGTAGCACCTGCAGCTGGAATCAATGATGGATCAGAAACTTGGTCCTCGGCATGGGCCGATTATGACAACGACGGAGATATGGACGTGGTCATCGGTGCCTCAAGCACATGGAATGGTTCACACAAGTTTTACATCAATAATGGTGATGGTACATTCACCAATATCACCGAAGGATCAGGCATTGAAGACATCACAACTACGGGCATTGAAAACTTCCCATGTGACTTTAATAATGACGGTTTTGTAGACATGGTAGGTCTAGGCAGTGTGATTATGATCAACGATGGAGATATGACCTTCACACCTGCTGATTGTCCTTTTTACTCTGGACCTGCAGGCGATTTGAATCATGATGGCTACATGGATTTCTTTGAGGGAGGTACAATTTATTACAATACCATGGAAGGCAACAATTGGCTAATCGTTAGCACTGTTGGAACCGAGAGCAATAAGAATGGTATTGGTGCTCGAATTACGGTGAATAGTGCATTGGGAACACAGATTCGAGATGTTCGTAGTGCCCAGGCGTTTAGCCCGATGCAAACATTGAATGCGCATTTTGGTTTAGCTCAAGACACCGAGATCGAAAGCATTCATGTGTGTTGGCCGAGCGGTATTGAAGATGTCATCTACAATCCATCGATCAATACCCATTTGACTATTGTAGAGGGAAGCACTGTGAATGTAGAAGAAAACGATATGAATGAATTGATCGTTTACCCGAATCCTGCGACAGATCGCATTCAGTTCAAAGGAGACCGCAACGTTGCCGGCATGAATTATCGCGTCATAGACAGCACAGGTCGTTTGATCACTCAAGGACGACTTGCCGCACTAGAATTGAATATCGCAGAATTGCCTGCAGGGCTTTATACCATCAGCATTGAAATTGATGGTCAATGGCAATCAAAGACATTTAGCAAATAACCACTGCAAATGATTTTGAATAAAAAACGCGCGGCCAACGGCCGCGCGTTTTTTTTGATGATTGTTTTTGTTATTCACACATCTTGGCTTCGGCTGCGTGATGTGTTGG
>JBDKJN010000469.1:0-2636 GCA_039796595.1 Bacteroidota bacterium | reverse complement strand
TATATCATTTATGTATGGGAATTATATTGAGGTGTGTAGACGACCAAGATGTGATTACAGATCCAATACGAGAATGGAGACGAATAAATAGCCACACCTTACTTCTATCCTTGCTTTACTCGACGATTGGATCATTGTTGAGGTCAACGATCTGGGTCAAAGAAATAATCGAAAGCACAGCTACGCCTAGACATCCCATTTTCAATCCGCATTGGAGATCGAAAGGAAGCCGACCAGAAGGAGTCGGCCTGTAAAATTTCGGAAACATCGAATCGATTATCAAACTCTTTCGCTTGCCTTCCATTATGATAAGGTTGGGTTAGTTCATGCTTACTACTATTTGGTAATCATGGGCGATGCGATGGCCGCTGCACACATTTTAAGCTGAAGATCTCTGATTGTCTTTATAGAAGAGCGGCCAATCAGAAGGGTAATGATAGTACCTAAACGCCAATCGGGAATCATTCGAAAGGCGTCGAACTCTGTCGTGATCGTTGTTGTTATGATCAGCATCTAAAAGCAGTTTTACTGTCACAAGAATGATCCAGCTGTTCTTGCCTACGTATAGGTTTTGTATGTTTATGAATACACTTTAGATTGTTTACAATAGATCTTGGTTATGAGGATTAAGATCTGTCATGAAATAGTCAAATAGATATCGAATCTGCTGACTGTGATCAGATTGAATCTTGAACACTCCTCGTACAGTCAGGATGGAGGCCGCGACTTCATCATTGACTACCGTATGATGGTGTATGTATGACATGAGACATTGATATGATGGAGAGGGTCACCAATACAGCAGAAAACAAGTACAGGTAGACGATGACCAACAGCTCAATGAGAAAGTCCAGACAACGACCGTCTAACTTCCGCTGCAAAACTGTTCGATGCCGAAATTTCGAAAATATCGCCATCGGAAAGTCGTCGTCGAAATAGCCTTGACGAAGTGGGAAGTTGTTTCGGCGTCTGTCTGTATCGGCAAACACACGACCATGCTCTTGATTAGCTGAACCGGACCACCGCGCGTGATATCTCGTGTAAAACTCGCCATGCAGAGCTTCCCTCTGTAAACATCGCAAGATTTCGATGGTCGAAAGAGACTGTACAGCCCGTTGACGAAATCGTTGATGTGGATCCTGATTTGATCGGATTTATACCCTCGCTGCTATCGATTTATGCCGTTGCATTGACCTTTTTCTCCATCTGGTTTTCACGAAAAGTGTTGACGAAACTTACCAGCATCTTGCTTGATCGGCCTGCTTCGAAATTGTTTCTGATGTCGATTTTGTCTTGAGGCGCTTTCTTTATCGCTGTTTCAACTTTAGTAGAGGGTTATCAATAGAATTTGGTGCAATATCTGCAGGTAATTTGCATCGCGATATCGTTCTTTTGTGCTAACTTATAACTGATGGTTAGGCAGGCATGATCTTGTCTGATTCAGACTGTAGTCGAAATGCTGTGACTAAACTTCGCCCATGTTTTCTGGTAATTACTGAAAGCTATTCATCAAACGGGGATTTAATCAGGCTTTGGAATTATTTTTGCAAGTATTGGGATGTTGTTGTCCCAAAAGTTCAGATTGTTTCAGCATTTCAGTCTAGTGTTAGAATCCGACTTCAAAACGGGATCCAAATTAAATGATGACGAAGTCACAGACCAGAGACTCTTCATCATTTATTCAGGTAAAAGTTCAATACAGAAGAAAGTGACAAATCTGGACAAAATTCGGCCACCAAACAGACTAGTCTTTCTTGTTCACCTATCGAATGAATGCTTACAAGCTAAATTCAAGACAATGAGTATTGCATTACGCTGATGAGAGCAATCACCTCATAGATAGAATTCAAAGTATGAACGAAAAATGGCTGCCGTAAAGCTCATCTCTCCTCGTGCCATCATCATTCCCGTTGGCTGACATCATTCGGGCAGAGTTACTTCTGTCGTGATATCTTATGGTATAATGATTATAATGATCTATAGGCGGCCATCAGCCTGTTTTATACGCTCTTATGGTTGTAAAGCCAAGAGGTCAGAATCAGTTCATGGCATTCAAAAGCCAATGTTCAAAACAAATATCTCTCTCTCTAGGCTATTCGCTTACTAATGTATATAAGTGATTTCAAAATATGTCTGCAGCGGTATGAGCTCATATCTACAATACCTTGATCGTCTGCCACAAACTAACAGCATTCTCTTCAGATCGGAAAGGCTGCAAAGCAATTTTGACGCGCTCTGCCTTCTGAAATGGATTTTGAATTTTTTTCTTGGATTTTTTCATGCAGCTGCATTCGGTTCTGTCGAAATCATCATCTTGTGTAACACCTCTCCAACACTTTCCGTTGCTTTCCTATTGAAAAGAGCTTCCTCGTCATCCGTCTCATTCTTCTTACGAATTCCATGTCCATTCTGCTGCATCGCCATGATTGCAGCATCAGCATTTCTGAACACAGAGTCAGTTCGATTAATGTGAACTCCTTCTGCTATTGCTCATAGAAGAAATTGGTATCCCTGATAATGAATTCCGTCAATATCCAATTATAACACCGACGAATTGAAGGAATTTTCAACACGCAGATACCACCATTATTTCCTGTAAATTATCTTTCAACATTTCTCGTGACTGCTGTTCAAAA
>JBDKJN010000468.1:0-13237 GCA_039796595.1 Bacteroidota bacterium | reverse complement strand
TATTGATAAACGCATACCGCTTCCTGATATCGCACGCGGATTAGGTAGATCCATGACGGAATTGATCGATGAGCTTGAAGCGATCGGCAATTCAGGAACAAAACTCAACATTCAATACTTTATCGATGAAGAATTGGACGATGAGCAGCAAGAAGAAATCATGGAGTATTTCATGCAGAGTACCACTGATAATATTCGTGACGCTGAAGCCTATTTTGATGGGGATTACGAGGAAGAGCAATTACGATTGATGCGTATCAAGTTCATGAGCGAGGTGGCGCATTGATGGCGTCAAACGCTAAGTCAAGTCGTTTGATTGGGGGTATTCAGACCTTTGCTACCTATTAGGTGAAAAGTGACCGCAGTGGAGGTCGAATAGTGGTCAATGGCCGTCGGCACAGCTGCAGGGAGCAGACATGATTACACGGCAGTTTGGCAAAAGGTCGCGCAGTCGATCCTGTGTTTCATAACTGATGTTGTTGTGCAGTAAATCTAGAACGCGAAGAACTGGAAGATCACCTAATTGATCGGGGTATTCTTCGAGAGGATTGTCATACAGAATCAATTCCTCAATGCGTGCACATTTGGCGACCAAAGGACTGAGATCAGAAAGTATATTATCCGCGAGATTGAGGTAACGAAGATTGGATAAGTTCCAGAGTGATTTGGGCACTAATTCTAAATTATTGTGGGACAGATCCAGATACTCAAGATGCGTCAGCACCGATATGTTAGCGGGAATTGAATCTACTTTGTTTTTATCCAATCTCAATTCAATAAGATTGGGGAAATTCAGAATTTCGGCGGGAAATAGTTCAAGTTTTTGTTTGGTCAGGTGCAGTCGATAAACTTTATCGGGTTGTTTCATTGCTGCTTCTATGGAGTTAAAAACGGGCAAAGAATCCCATTCAAACCGCATGGAGGTCTGGGCAGAGCTGTTTATAGCCCAAGAAAGCAGAAATATGAATATCAGCCGTTTCATGCCAAATGATTCAGGGCAATTGCGATATCTGTCTTGATTTGTTCTGTAAGTTCAACGATTGAGCCAAATTTTTGTTCGCTTCGAATTCTCGATACAAAACGAAGGCTTATAGATTTATTGTACAAGTCTCCGCTGAAATCCAGAATATGCGCTTCGATTTTGCGTTCGCTGCCTTCATGAAAGGTAGGACGAATGCCTATATTGATTACTGCATTGTATTCGAGGTTATCCACAACACAACGCGCGGCGTAAACGCCATTGAAAGGGATCAATTTATATGCAAAGTTCACTTGGATATTGGCAGTCGGAAATCCAATAGTTCGGCCTCGACCATCGCCTGTGACCACCGTTCCACTTATGGTATAGTGGTATCCCAATAATTTTTGTGCCATCTCCACATCCCCGATTTGAAGAGCTTTTCGAATCTTGGTCGAACTAATTTCAGCGGCATCAATTTGTTGAGCAGGTATTTCTACGACACGGTATCCGAAACTATCACTTAGATCGACAAGTGTAGCATGATTGCCCTCACGATTTCTGCCGAAACGGTGGTCATACCCAATGACCAAAGTGTGGGTTTGCATTCCACTAACCAGTAAATCCCGAACATATTCAAATGCGGGTTTGCGTGAAAACTCTGCTGTGAATGGTAATATTACCAAATGATCCAATCCAAATTGTTTGAGCAAATCTGCTTTTTCCTCTTGACTGGTAAGTAATTCCAAGCCATGATCATCAGGATAGAGGACCATTCTGGGATGGGGGTAAAACGTAAGTAGCACTGTTTCTCCTCCCACTTCATTGGCGATTTCCTTCAATTTATTCAGGATGGTGCCGTGGCCAAGATGCACGCCGTCAAATGTGCCAATGGTAACAATGGGATTACGGACATTCTTGAACGTATCAAAAGAGGTATGAATGATCACAAATTGGAAATTGGTTGGCACAAAGGTAATCGCGCTCTTCAGAATATTGGAAAGGAGTTCCAAAAACTCACCCAAAGGTCAAATGCGGTACCAAGTCGCATAAAAAAAGAAACCCGGCGCTTGGCCGGGTCCTTTAATGTATTGTTTGGAGATTATTTAGAAACCACCAATTGAGTGCTTACCATTGAAGTACCATCAAGTACGATGTTAAGCATATAGTTACCTGCAGCAATGTCAGATACATTGATTTCGAAACTTTGTGCACCTGCTTGATAAACACCTTTGTTAGCAAAAGTGATCAAACGCCCTTGCATATCACGGATTTCGTAAGCAATGGCTTTTGCATTGTCAAGTTTGAAGTTCACGCGTGTCGTGTTAACAGCTGGATTTGGACCTACAGAAAGATCATTTACCAATTGAGCGTTTTCTTCAATGCCTACGCGCTCGCTAGTGATCAATCGGATAGCAGGGCTATCATCTGTCAAACCAGTCAAACCGAAGAACCAAATGAAAGTGCCTTCAGTAGTTTCAGCCCATATACCTGTAGAGAAGTCAGCATCCAATTCACCAGTTGACTGAACACCTAATTCTTGCGTTGTTTCATCATTGGTTTGGATGGCTACGAAATAACGAGCACCCGCAGCCAATTCAGCAGCTTCTTCGAAAGGAAGGTAGTATGGGTAAGATTGGTTACCTGCTGGCGTCCAATCGGCATCTACTTCATATTCAGCACCAGCCACTAACTCGCCATCAGTGAGGTTATAATCATCGCCTTGTTGCATGAGCAATGCGGTGATAGGGCAGTTGGTGTCGGTTGAGCTATCAAAACGAACAGTCAAACCATATGCTGATGAACCATCTGTGTTGACAGTCAAATATGAACCATAACCTACAGGCGCAAATGGGTCAGCAGCTGTACCAGTACCTGCGAAAGGACGCATGTCATCGTTGAGGTTGGTAATGTCGTCATGACCATATTCATCCGTTGTAATGGTGAAGTTTTTAGACATGGTGTTGTTGGTCGGCGTTGCATCTTCTGAAGCGTAAGTTACTGTAGTGCGCACGCTGTAGTCGCCTGTAGCGTCTGGCACCCAGTTTGTCGCAACAAAAAGCGTGTCGTAGAAATCGGCAGGATTTTCCAAATCGACCGTAGCCAACATTTCAATTGTTTGCGAAGCTGTAGCAACAACAGTATTGGTAGCATCCAAAATTTCGCATGTGATTGTAGCATCCTGAGCGTTTACACCAATGTTGCGGTAAATGGTACCTACAATCATACCACCTAGGTCAGCTGGATTAGCAAGATCCAATGGAATAGCGCGGTATTCGAAATCAGCCAAAATATCTCCAGTTGATACGTAAGTAACTTCAATATCATTTTGAACTGGGTTAGGGTAAAGTAAAATATCATCAACACCCCAGAAATAATGCGAGTGTGTTGCATTACCGTTAGCTTGCCATCCAAAGCGGAATTGAACAGCGCTTTCACCTGCTGCAACACCTGAAATATCGATGGTAGTTAACATTGGATTCGCACTGGCATCGTTCGCACCTCCAGTAAAGCCTGGAGCTCCATCAAACACTACCCAAGTTGTTCCACCATCATTGGTAACTTCAACGAAAATAGGACGATCATCAGCACAGCAATAGCGAAACGCTTGCTCGAAGCTCAAAATCACTGAAGTTTGAGAGCTGAGATCTAGGACAGGAGAAGTCAAATAACCAGTAACATCTTCAGCAGGGTTAGTAGCAGTGATTTCACCACCTTGGAAAAGGTCTGCATCGAAAATCATCCATCCGTTAGCTTCGGATGTGGATACTAGGCCTTCTGTAGGGTCAGAATAAAACCCACCTGGACTTGTTGCAGTTGCAAGCATCCAAATGCCGTCATTACCTGAATCGTCAATGGTCCATGCTCCAACTCCATTATTGCCAGCTACCCCATTGGCAAAATCTTCAGAGAAGAAAGATGCACCGCGATTGTCTTGGTTAAATTGAGCGATTTGTTCTTCACCTTGTTCTTTGGCAGCGCGAATTTGCTCTTCATTGAGTTTGCGCGGTTTCATTTTTAATACATTGTTCCCGTTGACGCTTTGCTTTTGTTGAGCAGAAGCAAGAACTACCGATCCGAGTGCAAAAAGGAGGGTAAGTGTTTTTTTCATTCTCTGTGAAATTTTTAAAATAATTGAATATGCTTTTATTCCAATGAAGAACAGGCTGGGTGTTCACCGGAGCGCCGTTCGGTGCGCAAAGTACACACAAATTGCTTTTGTCCCTACTTCCACATAAAGAGAAAGGCCCCTGAAAGGGGCCTTTAACTTTTATTGTCAATCGTTACGAGACGATAGAGCTTCGAATTAACGAACTACCAATTCACCTGTTACGATAGTACCGCCGGCTTGAACACTGTATGTGTAAACGCCTGGAGCGATAGCAGCAGCATCAACGATGAATTTACCTTCAGAAAGGTTGCCGTTAGATTGTTGAGTAGCAACAACACGACCAGTGATGTCACGAACAGTCAATTGAGCAACTGCATTTGAAGGAAGTGTGTAATTGATTGTTGTCAAACCGTTGGTTGGGTTTGGATACACATTCGCACGGATACCGCTATTTGCAGCAGTTTCAGTAACAGCTATTGAAGGATCAAGAACCAAACGAACCGCTGGAGACCAGCTCCAACCGTTGAACCAGTTTACAGCGTCACCAGAACCGAATGGACCGTAGTTAACTGTTCCCAAATCTTCGTCCAATACGTCAGCACGGATATACATACGATCAGAGCTTTCAAACTTGCGAATTTCAGCAACATAAAGAGCACCAGCAGCAACGTCAACTGCACCTGACTCGTTGAAGCCGATAGTTACGTAACCAGCATCAATCATAGCCGCTGTAACTGTGAATTCTTGAGAGAAACCGATAGCTTCCATATCTTGAATATTGTCACCAACCAAATAAATGATTGCTTGACAAGAAGCGCCAGCTGTAGTGTTAGGACCAAACCATACTTCGATACCACCTGCTTGAGCATCAGCGTTTATACCGTAGATCGCACCAACTGCGATCTCATCGTCGATATCCCAACCGCGTTGAACAGGAGCTTGTGGAGTGTTGTGACCATAAACAGCGTTCGTAATTTCAAACGTCTTGCTCATGGTGTTGAATGTATCTTCGTCATCATCTGGAACAGTAACTGTTGCAGTGTAAGTTCCAACAGCAGTTCCGAAGTTGATAGGTGTTGACCAAACGGTATCAACAGCACCAGCAGAGTAAGTTGAATCTATAGTAACAAGGTTTCCATTGATAGACATATCAGTTGGAGTATCAATTTGATCGTTGAAACCATAGTTTGCAACAACACCACCAATCACCAAATCAGAAGCTTGTGAAGTTGGGATAGCAGTGTATTCAAAGTCATTAATGATATCACCGTTATATACTTTAAGGACATTCAAATCATTAGCGAATGTTTCGAAGATTTCGATATCATCGACCATCCAAGAATAACCCCATGTACCTTTCCAACGGAAACGGATATATACAGTTTCTGAACCAGCAGCAACTTCAGTAATGTTGAATACCATAGTAGTTGGGTTGTTCACTGGATCTTGTGTTTCCATAGTTGGCCACAACTCGAAACGCGTACCAGCAGGAGCTTCGCTTACTTCGTAAGTTTCAACGTCTGGCCAAGTCACACCGTCTGTAGAGATCTCCACAAGGCAGTATTCGCTACCGTCGCTTGATCCATTGTCCCACATGCGGTAGAATGTTTGGAACTTCAAGCTTACGTTGTCGTAACCTGCCAAGTTGATCGGAGCTGCGTTTTGGAACCAGCAGTTTTCAACCCAAGTACCACCTACGTCACCACCAAACTCGTCTGAGTCAACCATGATGAAACCAGTTTCGCCTGTTGTTGAAGCAATTGGATCGATAGCCGCCGGGCCTTCTGGACCAACGGTAGAACATTCAAAATTAATACCTGTGATGAAATCGGTGTACCCTTCATCGAAAGCGTTGAAGAATGACCAATCAGAACAAGCATCACAATTATTTGAATAAATAGTAACACGGTCAGCAGGCAACTCATATTGTTGAGTTGTGTTGGCTGATTCACCACGCAAAGACTGACGACCAGAAGCGGCAGGATTCTGCTTGAATTGAGCAGAAACTGTAGCTACTGCAAGAATCGAACATGCAAGTAAGTAGATTTTTTTCATTGGATTGAATTAAGATTAAACTAAAAAGGTCTTTAAAAAGGTTGCCAAATATATATCAATCAGCTCAAAGTAAAGCAATGAACTGAATTAATTCGATGACCAGTGCGCAATACACTTAGGGAGGCTTTTACCCTACTTAGTGCTCATTATTTAACAGAAGCTGCAGATTTTTTTTCTACCCGGCCAGCAATGAAAATACTGATTTCATAGAGCAACAGCAGGGGCATTGCGACTACGATTTGGCTTGTCACGTCAGGTGGGGTCAAAATGGCCGCCAAAATGAGGTTAACCACGAATGCATGTTTGCGGTATTTTTTGAGGAATGCTGAGGTCGTCAGGCCTAATTTTGTTGTGAAATAGATCAAAACGGGCAATTGAAAAAGCAGGCCTGTTCCAAAAACAAGGGATGTAGTGAGTTTCAGATACGATAGCAGGGTCGGCTCGGCCTTGACATCTGCGAAGGTGTAATTGCCTAAAAATTGGATCGAAAGCGGTGCCAAGAGGAAATAACCGAAGGCAATGCCACTAAAAAAAAGCAATGAAACATAAAAGACAATTCCGGTCACTTTCTTCTGTTCTTTCGTATGAAGTCCGGGCTTAATAAACTGCCAAATTTGCCAGAACACAAAGGGGAAAGCTACAATAAGTCCACCAACCAAACACACCATGATGTCGGCGTTCATGTTTCCGGCCATTGTTGTGCTCTGTAAAGTCATCTGAGGCGGCGCAAGGCATAGATTGTCCCCAAGGCCTATGGCCCTTCCCCATTCGCAGAATGCTCTATACGTTACAAAATCTGGCTTTCTGGGGCCCATGATGACATCGTTGACAACAAAATCATGGAAATAAACAACGACAAACACGCCAGCCACCATCCAAAGCACCGCTCTGAATAGGTGTTTACGCAACTCCTCGAGGTGTTGCAAAAAGGACATGTCTTTGGAATTGTCGTCTGCCACGATGTAAAATGAGGCTGCAAAAGTATGCAATACAGATATCCGAAGGATCAAAGGACTTTAGAAAATGCCTTCTTTCAATATGTCGTGTAGATGAACAATACCTGAGTATTTGCCATTTTGGGTGACAATGAGCTGGGTAATGCTGTGTTTTTCCATGACTTGAAAACCGTGAACAGCTAATTCGCTGGCGTCAACGGTTTTCGGTTTTTTGTTCATAATGTCAGCGGCACGTATCTTATCCATATCCAATTGTTTGCGTTCAAGCATACGTCGTACGTCTCCGTCTGTGATAACTCCAAGCAATTGCGTTTTGTCAACTACGGCCACGGCACCCAATCGGTTGGCTGAAATTTCGGCAATGACTTCTTTGATAGAAGTGCCTGATTTCACTGCTGGTTTGATTCCTTTTGCCACAAGGTCTCCAATGCGCAGGTAGAGTTTTTTTCCCAATGCCCCACCAGGATGGAAACGCGCGAAATCACGTGCTGTAAATCCTCTGCTCTGCATAAGCGCCATGGCCAGAGCATCACCCATGGCCAATTGCACTGTGGTGCTGGTTGTAGGGGCTAGGTTATGCGGGCATGCTTCGCGATCTATGGGGGTATGCAACAAATGATCGCTGTGGGTGGCCAAGAAACTTTTGTCATTGGCAGCCATACCAATCAATACATTACCCATGCTTTTGACTAGGGGAACCAAGACTTTTATTTCAGGTGAATCGCCACTTTTAGAAATGCATAACACGATATCGTCGCGCTGAACATTACCCAAATCGCCGTGTATGGCATCCGCAGCGTGCATGAATAAAGCAGGCTGACCAGTACTATTGAACGTGGCCACCAACTTTTGAGCGATGTTGGCGCTTTTGCCTATGCCTGTTATAACTAATCGGCCTTTGCTCTGGAGGATGAGTTGACAGATGTTGTCAAATGATCGGTTGAGTTGTTGTGCCAAATTCTCAATGGCGTTGGCCTCCATTTTTAGGGTCTCGCGCGCTATAGTGACGGTATTAATTTTTTTAGCCATAGAAAAAAAATGCATTGGGCCTTTAGGCGCTGCTAATTTAGGACAAAGCTTTTGGGTCAGCGAACCTTAGTTTCTATAGGGTTTTTATTGTTGGTAATAATGAGAAGGATAGCCGACATATACAGCGGAATCAACGGGATTTTGAAGCGCACTAGCGCACCAAAATTCGAAGTGCTAAGGCCAATCATGAAGCCAAAGAAAACAGCAAAGAGCAGGCTATACAAAACGATCGGGTAATCGGAAATCAGTCGCCTGAATCGACGCCAGTGTATTCCAAACAAAGCATATATCGTAGATCCAAAAATGAAGAGATTTTCCAAACCGCTGAAAAGCATTACTATGTTTTTACTCTCATATATCCAAGGCCTGTATAGACCGGCAATTGTGGCTTGAGGGAATTTTCCCAATGCCCCAGCCAATGATGGCTCCCAATCCCCAATATCAAAGCTATTGCCTTGGTAGTACTCCTGCTTGAGGTCGTTTTGCGTAATGCTGGCTGTTTTTAGAGCACGGTCAATGCTAAACTTACCAAAATAATCGCCTGTGTTGGCGAAAATGAAATAACTACCCAGAATAATGGAAATGTAAATTCCGGGTACCAGTATCACTCGAAGTATTGGGTTGCGAATCTTACGAATGCGCGAATAGAAAAGCCAAACCAATGAACTGGGCAATAGTATCAATAGGATATATGCCTTGATGCTAAGAATGAAAAACGCTGCAATACCGAGCAGCAAAACATTGAAGATCTTAGAGCCTAAACCGATAACCAGGCGATGGGTGAAGTAAATAAAGTAACAAGTTGCACTCAACGTAAAACTGTCCTTGAGTATACCGCTTCCCCAAAAGACTACAGAAGGCATGAATAAAATGGGCCAGGCCAGCAGTCGGTAATGTTGCGGGAAATAATACAAGAAAACCCGATAGAGCGTCCAAGTTGCTCCAAAGGTGAAAATGGAAATCAAAGTAGTTGTTATGAAATAGCTATGACCAGCTAAAAGCATAAAGGGAATGAGCAGTTTCATGACAAAACGTGTTGACCCTTCTCCAAACATGAACATCATAGGCTCACCCGTTTGGGCGTTGAAGTAACTTTTCATTTCTTGAGTGCCCTCGCCCCAAAACACTGCCCAGAAGGAGTTGAAGTCCGTTTGGAAGAGTTTGCAAAAGGCCAGTGAACACTCGTAGAAACAAGTAGTGTCCCCCTGCTTGTAGTAAAACACATAGATGCAGGCAAACAAGAAACCACCGAAAATTTTAGCCAACATGGCGGGGATCAAATAACGCAACTCAGGTTGAAAGGCGATATTCCTTTTAACCTTTTGTCGGCCCCATAGGAAGGTGCAAAACACGATCAGCACAAATACAGGGAACTCCCACGCTTGGATAGGAATCAGGCCTTGGGTGTATGTGTGTATATACATCTGCTTAGATTGGCGTCCTGCAATGATTTTTCGATGCTGACGGCGAAACGAATTCCAGTCATCTGGGGATCAAATCCGCTTCGAAACAAAGGTAATTGAATTTGGGACTATAAACGGGCGTTGCTTTCCGATCAAGATCACATATTCTAACTTATCTTGCGCCCGCTCTGTATGGATCTTTAGGTCCACGAGCAAATAGACCAAAACAACAGCTTCAATACTTAAATCAGTAGATTATGTTTATTATCTCCGAAATTTTTCCTCAACACGGTGGCAGTCTGGAGGTTGCCGAACAAATGATTCTTCAAAGCAAAATGGGTGGTGCAGATGCCGTTAAGGTGCAGTTGTACACGGCTACACAGTTTGGTGCTGAAAGAGCTTACTTGGAGTTGAACAAGGATGGATTGAAGCGTCTTCGTGATTATGCGGATAAAGTGGGTATCCAATTGTTTGGAACACCATTCACCATGGAGAGATTGGATTGGTGTTTGGAGTTGGATCTTCCATATCTCAAGGTAGCGGCAAGAATGCACAAGGAGTTTCCTGAGCTTACAGCGGCCATTATGAGCCACAAGAAACCCACTTTTGTGAGCATACCATCGGACACGAATCCAGATGAAATCACAAAACATGACCATGCCATTTATTTGTATTGTGTAGTGAAATATCCAACACGAGTAGATGAATTTCAAATGCCAGATTTCCAGAACAGCATTTTCCACGGCATCAGTGACCATACGTTGGGCAACGCTGGTGCTTTGTATGCTTCGGCACACGGCGCTAAATATTTGGAAAAACATTTCACCTTACGCAAGTCGTTCCAATACGAAACAGAGAAGGCGCACTTGGGCAGTATGGATATGCAGGATCTTGTGGAAATCAAAAACACCGCTTTCGAATTCGAACGCATCCGCAAGGTGTTAGGACATGATAAATGAGTTAAAGCATACCATACGGAATTATTTCATCGCTCGCGAAGCTTGGCGCAAAGCTGATATCAAAGATGATATGTACTTGGTGGCGCTTTGTTTATTCGAGAATATGAGTTATCGTCTTTTCGAAGGTGATAAGAACGATCGATTGATTGGTCTTCGCATGGCCTTTCGTTTGTACAAACGATTGGGTCATGGTGCGTCGGCTGGAATTGTGCGCAATAATGAGCATTCACAGACATTAATAGTTGGAGGTACGCTTAAGCCAGCGGCCGAAATCATTAAATACGTTTCAGGAAATTGTAACGACCCCATCCATACCTACATCGGTAAGGATTTCATCTCCGCACCAAAGGGAATGAAATGGAGAATATTAATGGTCATGCTGCCGTTCATGATTCGGCAGTCAATAGTGTGTTTGTACAAGCCAAATAGGATCAACCTTGCTCTGGCAACGCATGAGGTTTTTGAAATAGCATGGATCATTCATTTCATGAAGTCGAATGGTTTAAGCATTCTCATGGATTGGATACCTTATGAGAAGGACAGTAATTTTATGTCATACAATGCCATGCAGAATAATTTTGTGGTTACTAAAATTCCGTCATCGGGTCCTTTGGTAACACACAATCGATTTATGCTGGCTCAACAGGTGGCCTTAAGCACTCCTTATCATTTGGACGAAGTACAAAAGTTTAAGGAAACCATTCGAGTGCAACGTTGTTTGATGTGGCCTCCGGCAAGCGCAATGGATTTTGCGGATTATTATGATGACAAGCCCATCCTGAAACCGAAAACGATCGGATTCTTTAGCCATGCATCGTGGATTCGAAAGGCGCAAGGACATGCAGAACATGGTCGCAATGTTGCACGTGCGGAAGAAATCATATTGGGTTATCTCAATCAGTTTATTCGGGAAAATCCGGATTATAGTATAATTATCTTTCCACATCCGCGTGAGAAGAAGGATGATATTGTTGATCGCACGATAGCCTTCTACCAACAACGACTGGGCAATGCGCGTTTCGAAATCTTGTCCAAAGACGAGGCCACGATAGCCAATTTTCATCGCGCCTCTATTGGTATTGGAGCTTTCAGCTCTATTTTCTATGATCGCATGTATTGTGGCTTTAAAGTGCTGATAGGGAATATTGGTTTTTCAGATTTTCCTATGCGCGGATCAAGCCTAAACAATGTGTGTTTTGAAACTTATCAGGAAATGGCAGATCTGATTCAATTAACGGAATCACTCAGTGAAAAGGCCTTTTTTGATCGCAACCAGATGAGCGGGTTTACGAAGTGGAATAGACCACAAATCAATGCTTAATCGCCAATGAATGTATTAATTGTCAATTACGATTTTCCTCCCAATGCTGGCATTGGTGGTCGTCGTTGGGCAAAATTGGCAAAGGGATTGGCAATGACTGGGCACAATGTTTTTGTGATTAAGGCTTCGGCGTTGGATGGCCAGGCCTCAAGCCCATGGCTCACCGACGTTACACATGAACGTATAAAGGTAATTGATGTGCCGCGCGCTTATCCAACAGTTATGCAGCGCCCGGTGCGCAGTTTGTTGGATCGTATTAAATATCGGATAGCACGATGGAAATTAGAACAGACAGCGAAAGGCACTATATATGATATTAGTTTGGGCTGGACACACGGTCTGAACAATGCCCTGAATGAGTTGAATGGGCAGCATACAATTGAATGGATATTGACCACTGGCGCTCCATGGAATATGTTGTATGACGTGGCCAATTGGAAACAAAAGCATCAACATGTGAAGTTGTTGGTCGATTTTAGAGATCCTTGGATCAACGCACGCAACTATGGGATGTCGCAATTGACAGGTGAGCGACTGGCTTGGGAAAAGCACAAGCAAAATCAGGTACTACTTACGGCTGATGTAGTTACAACACCTTATGCCTATTTAACACGTGCCTTGCGTGAGTTTTCGCCTGATTCGAAGGCAAATTTTACAGTGCTCACCCATTTTTTTGATCAGGAGGACATGCCTCCGGAGCAACCGAACGATCATTCTGTTAATTTGCATTTTGTGTACGGAGGTGAAATGTATGTTGAATGCGACGGGCAATTGCAGTGGTTGAGAGAACGTTTGCACCAATTGCGCACAGAACAACCAGAGCTATACGAGCGTGTGCGATTTGATTTTTATTCACCAACTGACCGTTCGGATATATTTATGGGACTGGAGAATGTCAGTTTTCATGCACCAATAGGTAAGGCTATATTCCAGCGTTGCCAAAAAGCGGATGGTTTAATATTATTGCTCACTCCTAGCAAAAAGGATGATTTGACAACGAAGTTTTTTGAGTATCTACCATTGGCCAAGCCTTTGGTCGCACTAGGTGTTGAAGGAGAGGTCTCTAAATTTGTATCTGATGAAAATTTAGGACCGGTATGGACATCAGATATGACGTATGAATCCTGGAAGAAGACATTGGAAGATTTGCACACCAAGAAATACACGACATCTTTTGACTACAACCAATATGAATTGGGGCCAATGACCCAAAAACTGCTTGCCTTGCTCCAATGAAAATAATTTATTACAGTCCCCATCCACACATCAACATGGCCGCACCAAGTGGGCCAGGTACTCATATCCGTGAGGTTGTGCATGCCTTAAGGGCTGCGGGTTGTGAAGTGGTGACATTGATAGGTGGGGGAGAAGAATTGGCCGCGCAAAGCGCTTCGATTGCCTACAAAAAGCGAAGTTGGAAAAAATGGGTGCCAGATATTTTGTG
>JBDKJN010000467.1:0-3321 GCA_039796595.1 Bacteroidota bacterium | reverse complement strand
ATCCATTAACTCGCCCATAAATGTAAAATCAGGAGTATGAAGACTCACCATCTTCATTTGCATTTGACCTGGCATCAGATTCTCAAAGTCAAAAATGAGTGCAGTACCAGACTCACTTGTTATAGGTGAAATAGCTTGATGACCTGTAATCAACGGATCATAGGTAAACTCTACCTGTCCATTTAAAATGGTATTGCCACGATTGCGATAGGAAATATAAAAGGTTACATCATCATCACATAAATACCAGTCGCGATACAAGGCGACATCAATATTTGAAAGGGGTTCTTCTATGGATAAACCAAAATCTACATTCAGGCCATTGGCCAAATTGGTTTGATAATAACTCGAAGTAGAATAGTAAGGGAAATTGGGGTCAGCAATGTGCATGAGTACAACGCTGTTGTTACCTGTTATCGCCGTAAAATAACCGTCTTCATTGGTAATATACGTCGATGCTCCATCGTCTGTGCTTACCGTTTGAAAAGCCAAACCATAATCTCCATTATCAAATACACCATTGCCATTCACATCATGAAATACTCTACCCGTTACTCCCAATTGACAGGAGCCGTTATCACATGTTGCATCGGGATCATAATTGATAGCACTTTGATCGGTACATCCACATGCACCATAACAACACAGAGAGGCCATATGCTCCAAACTGTTGTCATAGTTGCACGCCATTGGATCGGTGCAACCATAACCCATCGTATTGATCCATGTCTTTGAAGTCAGATAACCATAAAAACCAAAGTCCTCTTTATTATCCCCATTCAAGTCGCCCACAAACCAACTAGAATATCCATGCTCATAGCCTTCCAAAACCTCATAGCTCGACTGTTTAAGCAGTCCATTTTCGAGGTAAATAGACTCTCCTAAAGCTGATTTTGTTATGAGATCAGCGATATCATTGTTATCCGTATCAATATTAATACCCATAGTATGCAATGGATTTTCAGCCATCTGTACCTCCAAAACTTGTCCTTCGGCATCTAAGTGTCCAAACATAATCTCACCATAATCGGGGAAAAAATTGAACTCATCAATAAAATAATAAGGGGCACCCCATGCGTAATGATCTCCGTTCGCATGATCCTCTATCATACCACCCACCAATAGTGGAATATTCATGAACACCTGTGGCTCGCTCCAATCGAAGTCACTATTGCACTCCATGAACATCGTTGATTCTCCTTCACTGCCAATCGCATAAAACTCCATAAAACCATCTCCATCAAAATCATAAGGGCCATAATGAAACTGGCGAAATGATGGAATCAACACTTCGTGTTCCGTATATTCAGCATAAAGACTAACTATAGTGAGAATCACATTTTGTGTATAGCCTTGAAATGTATAATCTGGGTTAATAAACTCGTATCGTGTATTCCAATATTCTTCAATGCCATCGTTATTCAGATCATTGATGCCCCAATTTATAGAAGGTTGCATTGGTCGCTCATGTCGTTCCAACTCGACGAATTCATGGTTCTCGTTTAAAATACCATAAGCGAATGATCGCCAAAAGCCACCAGTATTCGGTACAGGACGAATACATTCGTTTTCGATTGTCGGATCGAAGTTGACGCGAATAAATTGACTAAAGTCTTCAGTCGTCGTGATAACTGGGCCTGGTGATTCCGTGAACGCATTCATGATCATTAAATATGGATAACTGTTCCGATAGAAGGAGTCATACGGTTGACATGCCAGATCCATGACCCCATCCATATCATAGTCAAATGGCCGCATATCGGTAGCTGGATAGTATTCACCGTATCCATGAAGTGTTGCATCTAAATTGGTTTCCACATCGAATTGCACAATAAATTGAGTCGTTATCGCTCTTGCATCTGCCGCATTGCACAAATCGAGTTGACCATCGCTGTCAAAGTCTGCAATAGCAACATTGTTGAAACCAAAATCCAATACAGCATCCATTGGATCGGCAAAAGTACCGTTTCCATTATTAAGAAATAGTGCTGGTGGCTCGTCAAAACCATAATAAAATTTTGGCCATGACAGTAGATCTAAATCTCCGTCCTGGTCATAATCAGTTGGTAATAATTCCAATATTGCATTGATCATCAAGACATTATTACTCTCCACTTCCAGCATACTATTATCCCAAACTTGCAAAGCCTCAAAACTATTAGAAGACAGTCCTTTTGAAAAGTACACTTTGATGTCATCAGATGAAGCGACAAAGTCAAGAATACCGTCGCCAGTCATATCCTTAAGCATCCATTCTATTTCACCTGTCAAGGCAAGATCATGGATCAAAACCTGAACAGGACCAAACGTACCATTGCTCAATTGCTTACGCCATACAAATTGAGAAGTAGTTGGCTCAATGCCCACTGCATCAAGTAATCCGTCATCATCCATATCCATAGTACCTTCAAAAACGAGCTCATCCCTATCCACCAAAGTATTGGAATCACTCCCCCATAGTTGAAGCAACTGCCCTTCATTGACCAACCATTTTTTATCACCCGTAGCCAATTCAACTATTGCAACATCCAGATCACCATCATCGTCAAAATCATACAAGCAATCATATCCCGCCTGGATTTCTACACTATAATCTTCGCTTGACAAACCATAATTAGAATCCGGAGACAATAAGGAAGAAATATAAGAAGCATAAATATTCTGAGCAAAGAAATAAAGGCTACCATTTTTTACAACCACAGGCAAAACCTGATCATTTCCAAGGTCAACAACGCGCATTTCTTTTGCTCGGTTCCAATATTCCTGCATATATGGCTCATCATATGTATCTAATTCTAATTCGGTGAAATGTCCTGATCCATCATTCACCTGAAGAATGCAAATGGCATTATACTGATGATCTCTTTGCAACTGGAGAATGTCTAAATCACCATCCGAATCGTAATCAACAGTTATTTGGCTTGTGATAGAGAGCCAATCCGATTCTTCTACAATAGAAGTCCCTAAGAATTGACCAAAACCGTTATGCACCAACAAAACAGTACATGATATTTGTAAAAGAATATAAGCAGTTATTTTCATGATCTTTTATAATTGTTGTTTATGTCTCTTCACATAACAAAGACGCGATTCGGGTTAAGATTCCATAAAAAAATTAAGATAAATTTAACACGAGATACTATTAAATTGAACTCCAATCTCATACTCACAAAAAAAGGCGATCCTAAGACCGCCTTCCTATCACATCCTTGAACCGACATTGGAGCTATACACCAATATCGATGCAGCGATTATTTCTTGATTACCCTTCCAATAGTCGTTCCGTCATCAGTGCGAATCGTATACACCCCACTCGACCAC
>JBDKJN010000466.1:0-6525 GCA_039796595.1 Bacteroidota bacterium | reverse complement strand
GAACAGATTGGTGACAATACAAAGAGTTGGACAGGCAAGTATTTGCGTGAGGAACTTAAATGATTTGATATTCTTCGTTAGTCAGGAAAGAGTTTCCCAGGATTCAAAATACCTTTTGGGTCAAAAATGTTTTTAATCGAACGCATAAGTTGCAATGTCACCATATCAAAGGCGATGGGCATATAATTCTTTTGCACCAAGCCAATGCCATGTTCTCCACTTAGCGTGCCGCCAAGTGCAACACATTTCTCAAAAATCTCTGTAATAGCCACGGGCAATTGTTCATTCCATAATTCGTCGCTTGAATCGCCTTTGATGATATTGATGTGCAAATTGCCATCGCCAGCATGACCATAGCACACCGAGCGGAATCCATAACGTGAGCCAACCGCTTTGACATGCGCAAGTAGTTCTGCCAAGTGATGTCGAGGAACGACAGTATCTTCTTCTTTATACACGCTATTGGATTTAACAGCCTCGGCCACCCGGCGGCGCAGTGCCCAGAGTTTATTTTTTTGGGTATCGTCCTCGGCGAAAAGAATATCATCACAACCGAATTCAGTCAATACCTGCGAAACGGTCTCACAATCGGACATGAGCGACTCCAAATGTCTTCCATCTACTTCTATCAACAAGTGCGCTCTAACTTCATCGTTTATGGTCAAACCATGATCTGGAACAAATGGCAATACCCAGTCAATCGCATCGCGTTCCATAAATTCCAATGCGCTTGGAGTAATGCCTGCACGGAAAATGGCACTAACTGCATCACATGCCTTTTGTTCGTCGTTGAAAGCGGCCAGCATCAATAGTTGATGTTGTGGCATTGGAATGAGCTTTAATGTCGCGGCGGTGATGATTCCAAGAGTGCCTTCACTTCCGACCATAAGCTGCGTAAGGTTGTAACCCGTTGAGTTTTTAAGTGTGCGGGCTCCGGTATGAACGCACTCACCATTGGGCAATACAACTTCCAAGTCCAAAACCCAATCTTTTGTTACACCATATTTTACCGCGCGAGGACCGCCTGCATTTTCCGCCAAATTACCACCAATAAAACATGAGCCTCTACTGCTCGGATCCGGAGGATAATACAATCCATGGGCAGCTACTGCTTCCTGCAAGACCTGAGTAATAACCCCTGGCTGAGTAACAACTTGCAAATTCTTCAGATCAATGTCGATGATGGCATTGAGTTTTTCTAAACACAACCCAACACCGCCGTGTACACATAACGCTCCACCGCTAAGTCCTGTTCGAGCACCTATTGGCGTAACAGCAAGGTTGCGTTCAAAACAATAGCGCATCACTAGTTGAACTTGCTCTCGTGATACCGGCAATAGCACCACATCGGGAGGGTAAACAAGATCTTCTGTTTCATCATGACCATAATGAAGTTGACTTTCGCGATCAACTCGCACTTGAGCTTTGCCAAGGCTTTTTTCGAAGTATGCGATATCTTCCGTTTGAACCGAATGAAAGGACATAGAGATTGTTTTGGTAGCATCAAAATTGATTGAAATTCTGGAATGGTATAAGGTGTGCGTGGAAATTGTATAAACAGAAGGTGACTTAAAACCAATAGGAATGACGCTTAAGAAAATAAGTCAGATTTAACGATGAGTCTCCTACGACTTCCTGAGTTTGAGCTACAATCCTCAGGTTTTCAGGCCTCATGTAACATAACGGCAAACCCCACGTAGAAAGCTCACTGCTGTGCTGTATTGAAATCACCCTATCCCGTTGTTCAAGCGTGAGGACGTGACGATATATGACTAGCAACACCTCAGCTTAAACAAAAAACGATGAAAAAACTAAGTCAAAACGATCAGTTGATGATCGAGATGATTACTCAACAATGCGTATCAAATGATTCGATGAGTCAGACACAATCGTGTTATTGCATTTACAACAATGATGGAAGTGTTCGATGGGTATGGCCCACCAACAGCAAATCACCGCAATTTTTAAGATTTTATCATACCGGCCAATGGAAGGCGAAGGTTTTTTCATGGCTGATGAAAGCCGTTTTTTATTTGCGTCTTCAACATTTGATTTTCCGTTCGACTATTTCCATAAAAGTACCTAGCAATTGGCAAAATTGGGCTTTGTTTACTGGTACCGTTGGACCAAAGCGCAAAGCCATATTCTGGACACGCCAGGCGATGGAAAATCACTATGTAAAGGTACCTCTCGGTGAGCGTGCATTGTCTTCTTTGCAAAATGAAGCAGTAGCCTTGAGCAGACTGGCTAAAAGCAAGGTTTTCCATATACATACACCTCTGTTGATTTCTGACGATCGTGACGTATTCAAGCAAACGGATGCGCGCACTACGGTCTTGACCAGAGTGGAAAGCATTTTTGACATTCCTGCTCTGCCATTAATGGAAATGCTTTCAATTAATTCTGATCAAAGAGTATTGGGACAAATTCCATTTTGGAATGAAAGCAAATTGAAGATTAAATCGATGGATTGGGTAGTTGATGAACGTTTACCACGAGGTATTCGAACAAAACTCAAAGATCTTTTAAATACGGTTGATGAGTCCAAAACATGTTTGACTTCTTCAGCGCATGGTGATTTTACTCCATGGAATATGTATTTGCGGAACGATCAATTGGTACTAATAGATTGGGAAAACTATCATTCTTCCGCTCCGATTTTGTTCGATGTTTTCCATTTTATATATCAAAATGAGATTCTAAACGGAGGACGTAGCTACGCTAACGTGCGTAAAACAATTGCGAATTTCTTCAATACACCTGTATGGAGCAATTGGATTGAACGCAACAATATCGATTTGGCGCATTATGAGAAGTTGTACCTTTTGATGAACACTGCCACATACTTAGAGTTATTTGCTCATCAGGAGAAGTGGCATATGCAGGTGGAATGGTTGATCGAAATGTGGTCGGAGGCAATTTCTCATCACCTCGTCATGGAGAGTCCGAAGGATGTTCGTAAGGTAATTTTAAGTGATATTTTCGATCATTTGCGACATGCGCCTTATGCTGTGATGAAATTGACAGAAGGACACCCACATTTTGCGGACGTCCTAAGCGATATCGATATCTGCATCGAAAAGAAACACGCAAATGAACTCATTTCCTGGTTGAAACTTCACGGTTGTGTGACAGGTATCCGCGCAACACATCAGTCTTTCATGAAACAAATTCGAGTTGAACTGATCAATGGAAGTTATGTGCATTTGGATTTGATTCATGCGTTCAAGCGCAAGCATATCCAATTCATGAATGCAGAGGATGTATTGGCCACAGCGGTGACTAATGTATTCGGTATAAAAGTGCCGCGCGGAGATTATGAAATGGCTTATATAGCTCTTTTCTATACCCTGAATCATGCTCCAATTCCAGATAAATATGTTGAAAATTTGGATGCGCGCTATTATAAGAACAAAGAAGAAATCAATCAGAAATTGAATGAATTATTTGGCGGCTATAATGGAGATTATCGCAAAATGTTGAGTGAGGTCCGAGGCAAACATAAGCTCGTACTTCAACACATTTGGTCGTTGCCAGCCAATTTGGGACTTTCCGGTTGGTTGAATAAAATAAATTATGGAATTGATAAATTGAGGGAAATGCGTGCTTCGAAAGGCTATGTCATCACGTTTAGTGGTGTGGATGGGGCAGGTAAGAGCACTGTCATTAGTTTGGTGCGTGACCGTATTGAAAAAGAATTCCGTCAGAAGGTGGTTGTGCTAAGACACCGACCATCGGTATTACCGATTCTTAGCGCATGGCGTTACGGTAAGGAAGCCGCAGAGGCCAAGTCTGTTGCAAGGCTGCCACGACAAGGAGAGAACAAAAGTTCTATTGGTTCCTTGATCCGTTTCGCATATTATTATATGGACTATTTATTTGGTCAATTTTATATCCATGTGAGATATGTATCTCGAGGGTATGTGGTATTGTACGATCGTTATTATTTCGATTTTGTGAATGATAGCAAGCGCAGCAATATTCATATATCACCAAAAATAACCGCAGCACTCTATCGCTTTTTGGTAAAGCCAAAGTACAATTTTTTATTGTATGCGCAGCCAGATGAAATCTTGAAACGCAAGCAGGAATTGGATCGCGAAACCATTGAGGACTTGACTTCAAATTACCTCAAGCACTTTGCTACATTGAGTGCAGAGCACAAAAGTTCGAAGTACATACCGTTGCGTAACGATGAGTTGTCAACTACAGTAAATAGCATCTGTCAACGTTTATCTGCATAACATGCTGGCTCGAATTCTCACCAAATTAATGCAAATGCGCAATCCAAATGCGCATTGGGATGAACGACTGAATACCGTCATGCTCATTGAATGGGCATGGGATCAGTCGACTCAATTGGTGAGGGGCATGCAATGTTTATTGTATGGTCGTACTCCAAAATGGATGTTGCGTGGCGCTGGTGTCAAACTTATGAATGTACCTCGAATTCGATGGGGCAATTTTGTAAGGATTGGACGTGGTTGCAAACTCGTGGCACTGGGAACAGGGGAAATTCGACTAGGAAACAAAGTAAGCATCGGAGACTACAGTCAAGTAGTAATCTCAACAACACCGATGATGCCCGGTTCGTTTATTCATATCGATGATCAGGTGGGTATGGGAGAATTTGCATATCTCGGTGGTGCAGGTGGATTAACGATTGGTCGCGGCTGCATCATCGGCCAATATTTCAGTTGTCATCCGGAGAATCACGTATTTGATGATTGTGAACAGGAAATTCGCATGCAAGGTGTAACCAGAAAAGGGATCGTAATAGGTTCCGACTGTTGGATAGGGAGTAAAGTAACTATCCTCGATGGAGTTACCATTGGCGAAGGTTGTGTCATTGCGGCTGGGGCTGTCGTGACAAAGGATATACCGGCATTCTCCGTGATTGGGGGAGTGCCTGCTAAGATTTTGAAAAACAGAAAAGAAACTATTAAGTATTAAATCCACACTATCATGAAAACGATCGTAATGACGGCATATGCCATTAACCCATTTAAAGGTTCAGAAGACGGAATGGGTTGGAATTTTGTTCTGCAGGCGGCCAGGGAAAATAAAGTCATCGCCATCACTCGAAAGAACAACGGCCCACATATAGAAAAATACATGGCAGCTCACCCTGATGAACGTTATCAGCGCATTCAGTGGGTATATCAGGACTGGCCAAAATCTTTGTTGTTTTGGAAGAAGGGCCCAATTCTTAGCTTAATATACTATTATTTTTGGCAAATCATGGTGGCCTTTTATGTTCGCCGACGATTGGAGAATTACGATATCGTTCACAATGTGAATTTTCATAATGATTGGACGCCCAGTTTTTTATGGATCACGGGCAAGCCTATGGTATGGGGACCAGTAGGTCATCACCCAAAAATTGATAGCCAACATTTAGCTTTTTATGGTAAGAAAGCCTTGTTGGGAGATCGTATGTTGTGGGGCATGAAAAATTTGTTCTGGCATCTTGATCCTTTTTTATACATCACAAAGAAAAAAGCAAGCCATGTCTTTTGCATGAATAGCGAAGCTCAAGGTGTATTGGGTTTGCCTGACGAAAAATGCTCGATTATGCCCAGTGTGGCAACAGAGGAAGTAAAATCTAACGCAGATAAGAAAGGTTTTACTGTAATATCAGCAGGACGCTTTGTACCTCTGAAGGGTTTCGATATGACAATTTTGTCATTCGCCAAATTTTTACACAGCTTACCACTGCAAGATCGCAAGGGTGTCCAACTAAAATTAGTTGGTCAAGGTCCTTATCAAAAACAATTGGAGCAATTGGCAGATGATTTGGGTATCACGAGACACGTTGAATTTGTGAGTTGGATTGAAAGGAGCGCTCTGCAAGATCTGTATGCTTCAAGCTCAGTGTATCTTTTTCCAAGTTATGAGGGCGCAGGTATGGTCGTTGCTGAGGCAATGATGCACGGTTTGCCAGTGGTTTGCTGGGATAATTGTGGCCCTGGCGAATTTGTTCCAGAGAAATCAGAATTGCGTGTACCACTGAATTGCAACCGAGATTATGCTGTACAATTGTTTTCGAGCAAGCTACACACTTTGTTTTACAATAGCATTCTTTTGGCTAACGAAAGTAAGTTAGCTCGTGAGCGATATACTTCATTTTTTACCTGGGAAAAACGAGGAGAGCAGTTGGCTAATGTTTATGCTAGAATCCAATCGAAAGAGAGTCCGGTTAGTACTACTCAACTAAAGCCAGCTTACTGAGGAAATGACATCTTTCAGACAACGTATTCATGCTGTCCATCTTCTGAATGATTTCAGTGGAAGTCCATTGGTGTTTCAAATTGCCTTGGATGAATTAATTCAACAAGGTCATGCCGTTGAGTTGTATACTGCTACGCCCTCGGGCAATGGATTTCTGTCACGCATCAAAAGCTCAAGAAATCATGCGCTGTTTTATCGGTGGTCACCAAATAAATATCTGACCTTATTGTTTTTTTTATGGGCACAATGTGCTTTGTTTTTTCGTTTGCTATTTAGCGTAAAAAAGGGCGATAG
>JBDKJN010000465.1:0-4005 GCA_039796595.1 Bacteroidota bacterium | reverse complement strand
GGTTTTTAAGTAATGAGTTCATTGTTGGCACCCTAGAGGATTTAAATTTTTCTGAGTTCAGACCAACATTTTTTGCTAATCGAATAACAGTAACGTTTACGAGTGGACGATACAATTTTAGCTCTGGCATTGTGTACGGGGCCGAACGATTGCGGTATTACCCATCCGTTGTTTCAAGTGAGCCTGGTCCATTCTATTATTTCAAACAAATTTATCTACCCGCCACGCAAATTGGCGGAAGAGTCATCTTTACTAAATACTTAAGCCTATTTGGTGAAAGTTTAATAGTACCGAAGTATCGACGGGAATTCGTTGACTGGCAAACACAAGAAAGGATAGGAGGACATTATTTTAAAATAGATGCTCAGCTTGGAGTTCAATTGGATTTCAAACAAATAAATATTGCGTTGACTAGACTATTTCAATATCGTGAAGAACCATTTATGAATATCGATTTAACTGTTAAGTTTTAATCAGACCAAATTTAGTGGCGGCCTTAGAATTGAACTAGCTTAAGCAAGAGAAACGCGTTTTGGACTTATGAGATCACATGGGGCCATTAAAAAAAACATCATAGCCATATCTCACAATCATCTGCGTCACAACTATCAAAAAGATCGACCGGATGAAAGTATTTCCTTTTTTAAAAGCTAGTCTTGTGCCTATGAAATTGCCAATCATATTACTAATGGCCATTACCACGGCTAGTTCCAACAAATACTGACCTTGCCTTAGGAATACCAATAACGCTGAGATATTGGTTAAACAATTCACCACTTTGGCATAAGCAGATGCTTGAATAAATTCAAATCCCAAAATCACCACAAACCCCAACACAAAAAAACTTCCCGTTCCAGGGCCAAAGAAACCATCATAAAATCCAACCACAAGACCTAATAGAGATCCATACAAAAACTGTTTGGATCGACTCAGTTGTTTCGTTTGTATAGCGCCTAAATCTTTCTTATAAAACGTATAAACAGCTATGACCACCAGCACCACCAAAATAACCGGTTTTAAGGTATTGACGTCCATGTAGCCGACCACCTTTGCGCCAAGGAAAGATGCCAATCCAGCGAACAAACAAACGACAATCAGAAGCCGATGGTTAAATTTTATTCGTTTCGAATACTGAACTGCGGAAATACTGGTGCCAGACAAAGCGGCTATTTTATTAGTTCCAAAAAGGGTTGGCAAATCTGTCGATGGATGTGCGATAAGCAAAGCTGGCATTTGAATGAGTCCGCCTCCGCCAACCACAGCGTCAATTAGTCCCGCTAAAAAGGAGAAAACAACTAAAGAGATAATCGTTATGGACTCGTATTCGGTGAATAAATTCACGACTTCGTTTTGTTTAATGCAATATGCATTTGAATTTAATTTCCAGAACACCTTTGGACTTAATAGTTGCCAACAGACGACACCATCATATCCATCAACAAAAACGCCATACGTGCAAAGGACATCTTTTCTATTATAATAGCCTCTAACTCATTCTATCGATTCAATCTTATTGTTATATTTGATAACCCATGTTTCACCTCTTAAGAAATTAATATGCCCGAAGTTAGCTATCTATTCCCGTCGACATCAACATTCGAAAAGCAAACAGGCGCGAATAAGCTCATACTAGCGCATCAATCGGAGTTGAATGAACTCAATACAATCCCATGTTTCTTTTGGGGCAGCCTTGTAGATCCCTATATCACCGCACGCTGTTGGATGTTAATTGCCAAAGTTGTGCGATCCGTCTTCATGCCGATTGCCCCAAAAATCAAAGATCCTATCATTACTGCAGGAACATCTAAAATGCGTTTTGAGGGATTTTCTTCGGACAACAGCGTTTATGTTCGACTTGACATGAAGCCAGAGGCTATTGACGGAGAGTTTATCGCATCAGGGACTACCAACGTCGACTTTAACGATCCCATGTTAAATGCGATGAATGCCATTCAAAAGAATGAAAAAGTAATACTTTCCGTGGGGCACCAAGAAATGCAACTGATCACTGAAAAAGCCAAAGAACACGAGCGAAAAGTTACCTTACCCGAACGTTGGATTAAAGGGCTTTCGAGTGTCCAGCTTTATCTTGCCGATATGGAACTGCGATTTGAAATGAATAAAATTCAAATTATACAGCTGTTTCAGTCCATCCCTAAAGGATCGCCGAAAGAAGACTTTTACATCAGCTTCCGTGCTGGTAAATATGTGTTGAATAGCATGTCTGCTCCGAACAGTTTGCGTGTTGCCGGCATTGAGAGATTAAGGTTACTTGAAACCGTGGTGCCTCTTGCCGATAAATTATCCGTCTATTCAAGTATTGATCAGTCTGCATCCGCCTTTGTTTGTGAATTTGGGCGAATGCAGTTACTCCTCGCATTATCTCCTGAACTTACTCGGGGATTTTCGGGCGAAGGTAAAGCCCTCGAAAACCTTATACAAGATGTGCCTCTTGAATATGTATATGGCTTAAGTAGTATTCTTAAAGCAAATGAAACATTCAATCCTACCTTAGTATCCGTAGAAAACGATATTGATTTCAGCACAATGGATCATCTCACTTCATCGCTTTCATCGATGGGACTATTGGGATATGACCTATCCAACAGAGAGCATTTCTATCGAAGACTCCCATTCAAAATGGAGCGCATACTAAGCTTAAATCCAAGATTAAAAAATGCCCAGAACATCATCGCGAACGAAGAGATTGTTATTCAAGACAGAAAAACCAATTACGTAGAGGCCAAAGTAAAAGGCACTGATGTCTGGCATAAAGTCATCATAGACAATGACAAACCTTGGTGTACTTGCCAATGGTGGACAAAATACCAAGGTTCAAGAGGCATCTGTAAACATGTTCTAGCCGTAAAAATTCACGAAAACTCGAATTAAAGAATAATACATGAGCGAAGATCAATTGGATACAAAGGAACTTTCCGCTGGAAATTCACGCGCCTCAGAAAAGAAATTAAAAGTTGCAGCGATTCTGGCTGAATTTGATGATATTATTAAGCAATCAAAAAAAGATGAGCTTGGACCATTTTTAAAAGACAAGACACCGGGCTATTTAACTGAAATGAAAAAACACCTGACTGGATATCGGTCCAACTGGCTTACTTTCATTGAACTTACGGATATAATGCCTTCCCCATATAACGAGCCACGACATTTTGGGGTACGTGCCAATGGTACTCAGAAGGATATGATCACGCTCGCTGCAATTGTATTACTTGAGCGATCACAATTTAGACCCTGGTACTCCTTTATTTCAGAAACCATCCATCATTGGAGTCGAGAGCCCTTCATCCTAAACTTACTCCGTTTGTGTAAACCGACTGGTTTTGCTGAAGTTCTAGTCGATATGTCCACCGCCCGAACCAATGCCTCTACGGCCGATTTCAACTTGCTTGTTGAACTGGAGAAAAACGCAATCATTTCGTTTCAACCACAGCTATTTGCTCGCAGCCTCGCTCAATTCGGTATATCTGAAGCAAGATGGAATGGATCTGAAAATGTGGCAACTTTAACTTCTTTGCGCGAAAACAAAGCCATAACTAAAAAGTCTTTGGAAGAAATTTTTAATTATGAATCTCCCATCAATGACCTTAATGCAACCAGATATAGTAATTCGAGGAAACATTGGTCTAGAATAATGCCCACACTAATTGAGGAGGAATTTATAGACCGCGGCTACGTTCTGGAAAACTCTATACTCGCTCAAACTAAAGATTGGGATAACCAAATCAAAACAACTTTTCGTGACGTCGTAGAGTCTATTGCTCCCAATGAAGATGAACTCGTGAGCATTCAGTCCACTATTTTTAGTTTACTCCAATATTCACATGTCCATGTCGTCAATTTCGGGATAGAATTATGCAAAAAAATATATGAGCACAAGGATTTTGATGTTTCTTCCTTTATCACGTGGGCTGGTCCAATATTCATGCGAAATGACCTTAAAACTTCAACAAAAATCAGCCTTTCTATTCTAGAGCACTCTGCTAA
>JBDKJN010000464.1:0-5304 GCA_039796595.1 Bacteroidota bacterium | reverse complement strand
GTCCACGTCAGCTATTGATTTGTTCATCTTACCTTCATGATCCGGGAAAATTCGCATTTGATACAATTTTTGTATCAAGTATTGAATGTCATCGCCCGTATCATCGGCTTCTATACCGAGCAGAACAACGAGACCATGAGCAATGCGTGCGACCTCCTGCTCCTCGATGTGTACAAATGCTTCTTTTACCCTTTGTGCTAAAATGCGCATAATCTATATACTCGATTTTCCAACATCCCAACCTCTTTGCTGTTGTGCCAACTGCTTTGATGTAATTTCGTGCAAGGTAAATCGATTTTGATCTGAAGTGATGTCATCGGCATTCAAATCCATACTTGATAAAGAGCTCGCATTTCTCAAAGGAGTTGGCCCGGCGCGTGCTGCACTTCTAAAGCAAGAGTTGGGTTTAATTACCTATGAAGACTTGCTTCACCATTTTCCATTTCGCTACATTGACAAGTCACAAATATTAAAAATCGCACAGATTGCAGGCTCCAACACTGCAGTTCAGCTAATGGGTCAATTCAAGCGATTTCAAGAGGTTGGCGAAGGCCGAACGAAAAGGCTTGTCGGTTATTTCTATGACGAAAGCGGTGAAATGGAAATTGTTTGGTTCAAAGGAATAAAATGGATCAAAGAAAACTTACGACCTGGGCAGCCCTATATTCTATTCGGCAAACCAGCAGCTTTCAAGGGCCGCTACAATTTATCGCATCCAGAAATTGAATCGCTGGATGAAGCACGCCTCACCAAAGGCATAGAGTTGAAACCAGTTTATAGCACCACTGAAAAGCTCATTCGTTCCAACCTTTCGAGTAACGTGTTAGCGCGACTAACACAAACGATGTTGTCGGAATTGAATGCACCGTTCGAGGAAATATTGCCACAGTCCGTATTGCAAACCAACCTTCTCATGCCTCGCACTGAAGCTTTGCGTCAAGTTCATATGCCCTCGAGTCAACTGCTACTCGAACAAGCGCGGCGCAGATTAAAATTCGAGGAATTGTTCTTTCTTCAATTCCGGCTTGTTCGTCAAAAACGACTGCAAACTGTACAACAACCTGCCGTCAAGTTTCAACACGTCGGAACTTATTTTAATACATTCTACTCGGAGTTTCTTCCATTCGACTTGACCTCCGCACAAAAAAGAGTAGTGAAAGAAATTCGACTTGATGTAGGTCGTGGCTATCATATGAGTCGATTGGTGCAAGGGGATGTTGGAAGTGGAAAAACTATTGTGGCACTCCTGGCTGCATTATTGGCGATAGACAACGGATATCAAGTATGTCTTATGGCGCCAACCGAAATTTTAGCTCAGCAACATTTTAAGGGATTGTACGAGTTGTTGGAGCCTATGTTATTCCGCTTCCAAGAACCCAATGCTGTTGCCCTTCTAACTGGCTCCACTACCAAAGCACGCAAGAATGAAATCGTTCAAGGATTGATAGCAGGCGAAATCAAACTGGTGATTGGTACGCATGCACTCATTGAACCCTACGTGCAATTCAAAAATCTTGGTTTAGTAATCATTGATGAACAACATCGATTTGGCGTGATGCAACGCGCTGCCTTATGGAAAAAGGCAAGTTTGCCACCACACGTCCTTGTCATGACAGCAACGCCAATTCCACGCACATTGGCTATGACATTGTATGGCGATTTAGATATTAGCGTTATCGATGAACTGCCTCCTGGCCGCAAACCAATTGAGACCCACTGGCGTGGAGATCACAGTCGCGGTGCTGTTTTTGGGTTCATACAAAAACAAATCCAGTTGGGTCGACAGATTTATATAGTATATCCGTTGATTGAAGAAAGTGAGGCCATGGATTATAAAGATTTGGAAGACGGATACGCGAGTATTACTCGAGCGTTTCCTCCACCAGATTACCAAATTAGCGTCGTGCATGGCCGCATGAAAAGCGATCAAAGGGATTTTGAAATGGCTCGTTTTCTTCGAGGTGAAACCCAAATTATGATTGCTACCACAGTCATTGAAGTTGGTGTAAATGTGCCCAACGCTTCAGTTATGATTATAGAAAGTGCGGAACGATTTGGTTTATCTCAACTCCATCAATTGCGTGGGCGTGTTGGCAGAGGTGCCGAACAGAGTTATTGCATACTGATGTGTGGCCACAAAATGAGTGAAGAAAGCCAAAAGCGCATGCAGACCATGGTTGAAACCAATGATGGTTTTAAAATCGCTGAAGTCGACTTGGAATTGCGCGGACCTGGTGATATTTCTGGAACACAGCAAAGTGGATCGCTAAACCTGAAGATAAGTGACTTGGCCAAGGATCAGCTTTTACTATCGCAAGCACGAGAAAGCGTTCTCGAATTAACCGACCAAGATCCAGATTTGCTTGCGCCGGAAAACGAATGTATCGTTCGTCAACTTCGTAAAATAGAAGCACAAAAAAGCGATCTCTCTCGGATCAGTTAATATTAGCTTGACCTTGATTGCAGCACTCTCCAAAGCACGCTGTATAGTTCTCTCTTCCCTTTCTGTCGAACATTAAGCCATAATTTGAGGAAAACACATTGCAGTTCTCCACCGCATTTTTCAGAAATAAAATACCTATAAAAAAAGAAATCCCGCCGAGGCGGGATTTCATTATTTCATTTCCGTGGGATGAATTACTTCACCACTTGGATACGTTCAATTTTCTGCTCAGCACCATTGCTCAAGCGGATCATGTAAGTACCAGACTCGATAGCAGCAACGTTGAAATCAGCAGAGTAAACGATACCTGCAGAAGCTTCGTTGTTGTACAAGTTAGCAATAACGCGACCTGTCATATCCAATACTTGGAGTGACAATTTACCATCCAACTCGCTTGTGAAGTAAATCAAAGAGCGCTCAGTAGCTGGATTTGGTTGTACGCTAGTGATAGCGATGTTACCTCTATCAACAGCAACTGGTGCAGTAGTAACAACTGTGTCGAAAGTGTTGTCCAAATCACCGTAAGTGATAGTTTGGCAGTATTCAACCATGTTACCAGAGCAATCCCAAGCAGTCCAACAACGTGTGATAGTGTAATCTGGGCAGCAATCAACTTCGAATGCGAAGTCACCCGCACCTGAAACTGAAGAACCACTCAATATTGGTTGGCCATTCACCAAGAATGTACCAGAGTATTGGAACCAACCACCGAAGCCGTTAGCGCCATTGTAGTTGTTAGCACCATCACCCAATTGGAAGCCGAAGTAGTTGTTAGAAGGAGCGTGAACTATGTTCAAAGAAGAACCAGCGTAATCTCCGAAACCAACCAACTCAGCACCTTCACCAGCAACCATGATATAGTACAACCAATCTTGGTGATTAGCAGCTTCGCCACCGCAGTCCGCTTTGAAACCAGTTGGGAACATTTGAGAGCTCCATTGTGCCCATGTCATTTCGTTACCGAAAGAAACGTTTACTGCGAAACCAGAAGTTTGGTTGTTGTAGCTCACAACGTTTACGCTCAAGTCAATTGTACCATCACCGTTTTGAACGAATGAAGGCTCAGAACCTGGTTGAATAATGTAGTACTTGTAAGCATTTGGCAAGCTAAACAATGCCATTGCCCAATCTGTAGGATAGAAGCATGGGTTGTTTGCTGGACGAACTGGAGTCGTCAAAGCGCAATCATTGCCACCATCAACTGGGCAATCGCCTGAGCAATACTCGTCGTATTCCAAAGTTGGTGCCTGGTCACAGTTGTCTGTAACAGTTACCATTGGAACCTCTGGAAGTTCAGCACCGCATTCCATTACCATATCTGCAGGCAAACCAGCCAATACTGGATCTGTTTCATCCTGAACATAGATATAGTAAGAAGCATATGAAGAATTGTAGCAATCATCAACCGCCTCATATGTTACAACCCAAACACCATTACCACAATTGTCTGAATTCATTGGGTAAATAGAAGGATAAATTTCAACTTCACCGCAGTTATCTGTAGCGCTTGCGAATTGTGGCTCATAGCTAGCCCAATCAACACACTCGTAAGTTTCATCTACAAATTCTTGGTCAAAGCTTGGAGCTTCATCATCATAAACGTTATATACTACATCTACGAAGTCTGAAGAGTTTCCGCAACCGTCAACAGCCCAGAAAGTATACACTACTGTGTAGCTATTTGGACAGTTACCTGGGATCATTTCCATTTCAGAGTCCACTACTGCACCGCTGCAATCATCTGTTGCAGTTGGCATGTCGAACATGATCTCGTCTTCACAGCTAACCCAACCACCTTCTGGCAAACCAACCAATTCTGGTGCAGTGTTGTCTTCGTGGTGAGTTGTGTAAGTTACAGAAGAAGAATTGCCACAATCGTCAGTAACGATGAATGTCAATACCTCAGTGTAGTCACCTGGACAATCACCAGGAATTACATTGTATTCTGAATCGAAATCCAAAACTTCGTCACAAGCATCCCATGCTTCAGGTTGTGCGTACAACACTTGTGCATTGCAATCGATAGTGATTTCTTCATCGTCACCAAAGATTGTTGGAGCAGTCGTGTCAACAACAGTGATTACTTGGTCTACTGTAGTAGTGTTTCCACAGTGGTCAGTTGCAGTCCAAGTGTAAGTGATAGTTGTAACGCAATCCACTGTTTCTTCAGAGTAATCGTCTTCAATAATTAACTCTTCGTCACAGTTATCAGTGAACATTGGAACTGTTACACCCCATTCAGAACCACACTCAACAGTCATGTCTAATGGATCGATGCTAGCAACAGGAGCTGTTACGTCAGTCAAATTAATGAACTGAGTGAAATACGCCACGTTACCACAATCGTCAGTAGCAGAGTAAGTACGGATCAAGCGACCAGCACAGCTTCCGCTAGCAGGTTCATCACTTTCAATTTCGATAACTACATCCAAATCGCAGTTGTCAGTAGCAGTAACCAAGATTTCATCGCTGATGTTATCACATGGCATTGAAATTTCAGTCTCACCAGTGATCATTGGCTCAGTAGTATCAACAATAGTGATATTGTGGAATACAGTGATTGCATTGCCACATGGATCAGTTGCAGTCCAAGATTGGTGAATGTAAGTAGTACATCCATCAGTAGTGATGCTTGAAGCTGGCAATACTGTGATATCGTCATTGCACTCATCATCAAACATTGGCTCCCAACCAGATGGTTCAGTACCACATTCAATAACTTCGTCTTCTGTTGGATTCGTCAATACAGGAGCAGTTTCGTCAACAACGTAAACGAATGAGCTTGCTTCATCAGATGCATTGCCACATGCGTCAATCGCACGGAATACACACTCGATTACAGCAACGTTAGGACAATCTAC
>JBDKJN010000463.1:0-2550 GCA_039796595.1 Bacteroidota bacterium | reverse complement strand
CTAACTCAATAAATTGATCCAAATTTATCAGCTCCTGCTGTTGCTTAAAGGAAAATGTCTTCGCAACCGATGGAGGAACGACTAGTTGCACAGAGTGGTTAATCATTTCTTCGGTTTGACTTTCAGATATTGCAGTTTCAAGCGTGAACAAATGCTTTCGCGGAATACGCGCTGCCTCTGCAAGTATTTGTCGCCATCTGTCCTTACAGCTTGACTTAGCCGCTAGCATTTGTAACGGTGGCGAACCAATAGTAGTGGTGTGGTACTCCTTAGTTCCAGGAAACAAAAAGTCTGGTTTGGCATTGCCCTCTGTTTTCCCTCCACGTTGGTAGCGAACATTTGAAGCTTTAAAAATCGCCTCTAGATGGTTCTCCAACGCATGCCCAACTCGCGACTTTCTACGGTTTTGTACTGACAAAGAAAACTCTACGAACGTTTCAACAGTATCAAAACCTTTTTTAAGTCTTTCTTCAACAATTTCACGCTCTAAGGCTCGAAAAAGCCGCTCCTCTTGCTTCATCCATTCTTCGAGTGCCAAATCGGGTTGTGTAGCAGCATTTATTTGAGTTGCTAATGTTTTGCGAGCAAACTCTGAAAAAATTGCTGTTTTAGGAAAAGCAAGGCCAAAATTATCTTTAATTTGCCCTAGAAGATTTTCCACTGGTTCTGCAGTTTCGATGCCGATTGCAGCAAGAATACTGCGAGATGCAAAATCTAACTCTGTAGAACTTACTTCTGTGCCAATTACCCATTGATTCTGTGCATCTTCAGCATTAAACAAATAGCGCAATCGTCTCTCATGATCACTCCCTTGTGGCGCTATCGCAATAAGTAACTCGCCGTTTGTACGAAGTGAAATTAAGCAAAAATCCGTTGCCTTCATTAACTCCGTTATTGAGTTAGCGCTGTAATAAAGGCGATATTCAGCCGATCGATGTGGTTGGTTTGCACGGCAATCGTAATAAGTAACTGGATCTCTACAGATTTCAGGCTCTTCCGTATTTTCAGTGAAAAACATGAATGTTGCTACAAATATTCGCTTTTCACTGCCGTTAGGAGCCCCCAAAATAGCAGCAAATTTATTGGATCCTATTTCATGCTGATTTGATTTAGTAGGTGATGCATCAACTTCACTAAGGTACTTGCAAGCTGTTCCTTTAAAGTAATCACGCATTGAATTCATTTGATAGCACCCTACTTTTAAATATTAAGCATTAGCTCGTGTAAATCGTGGCCCCTTTGCTACTTCTTGAATAATAAACGGTTGCATAGCTTCGGCAACTTTTGTCATGACAGGCACAACTACCGAGTTTCCAAACTGCTTGTAAGCACGGGTGTCTGATACATTAATTTTGAAAGTATCAGGGAAACCCATAAGTCGCGCACATTCGCGCGGTGTTAATCGCCGAGGGTTCTTTTTAGCACCTTGACTTAACAAAATCTCAGAGCCATCTTTGTAATATCTTGCTGACAAGGTGCGTGTAACGCTTTCAGGAGTCACTAAACCAAAACCGAAGCCGTTGCCAGCTGCACTGTGCTTCTTCTTATAGTTTTGCAGGTATAGCCAAAGATTGTCAGTTAAGGTGTATTTATCAAGCACCTTCTTTTTTGAGTGATCGAAATAACTAGAGCCATCCCACTCTAGAAATGGCTCGTCAGCTTTTGCATGAATGATTTTGCTTAGAAGATGGTCGCCTTTTCCAGATAATTCGATGCCCTTCACATCAAAATCAACTTCATCACGAAACCCCACAATAATGATTCGTTCACGGTGTTGTGGCACAAAGTGAGCGCCATCAATAACGCTATAAGTAACGTGATAGCCCAAATCTTTTGTCAAAGTCTTGTAAATAACGTCAAAAGTACGCCCCTTGTCGTGAGATCGTAGGTTTTTGACGTTTTCGAGCATAAATGCTCGTGGGCGCTTTTTTGCAATGATTCGAGCCACATCAAAGAACAAAGTCCCTTGTGTTTCATCGGCAAAACCGTGCGCTTTACCTAATGAGTTTTTCTTGGAAACACCAGCAATTGAAAATGGCTGGCATGGAAAGCCACCAATCAAAACGTCATGGTCTGGGACGTCATCTTCATGTATTTGCGTGATGTCGCTATTCATCTCGTGATCGGTTGAAAAATTCATGGCATAGCTTTTCTGCGCAAATGAGTCCCACTCACTCGTAAAAACACATTCCCCACCAATTGCTTCGAAAGCTAGTCGAATTCCGCCGATACCCGCAAAGAGGTCTGCGAATGTAAATTTGCCTTTTGTCGCTGCTGGAACGCCAAAATTCAAAAACTTTTGTAGTTCTGCTGCGATGTTTTCTGGCGGTAATTGCTCACCGTTTTCCCAACGACGGACTTGCCGAGCACTGAAATTTAGATGCTTTGCAATAGCTTCTTGGGAATGCGTTTTACGTGCTGCAGCCAAATAAGCGAGAGCAGCAGAAGGATCAGCGGTTGAAATAGGAGAGCTCATCGGCGGGAATAATACAGGACATTTGTCCTATTTTTGTCCCTCTGTAAAAATAAACAGTAAAATTACTTAGTTTT
>JBDKJN010000462.1:0-2519 GCA_039796595.1 Bacteroidota bacterium | reverse complement strand
AAACCAGACGGTTCAATTGATGAGCCAGGTTTGATTAATGCATTGCAGCTCGTGTTGATCACTTTCAAATACAATACGGAACTCGGTCAATACGAAACATTCCTGAACGGATCCAATGTTGAACGCGAAATTCGTACGCTTCAGGTTAGCAATTACGTTAGCCCAATCAGCAATATCAAAGAGGTTAGAACCAAATTGGTGAAATTGCAAAAACGTATGGCCGAGACCAAAGGGGTGGTGATGGATGGTCGTGACATAGGAACTGTTGTTCTGCCCGACGCCGACCTCAAATTCTTCATGACGGCTGATCCAAAGATTCGTGCTCAACGTCGTTACGATGAACTAAAAAGTATGGGGGTTGAAACCTCTTTGTCCGAAGTTGTGAAGAATGTGAACGCACGCGATGAATACGACACCACAAGAGCCAACGATCCGTTGCGTCAAGCTGATGATGCTGTTGTCATCGATAACACATATCTTACTCTAGACGAACAATTCCAGTTTGTAATGGTTCAGGTCAACAAGAAGATTGGCGTTTTGGAAAATGTGATGTAAGCATTTTTTTCTTCAAATAATATCGTCGTATGGGTGTTCCTTCCGCAATCAAAGGGCAGAGTTAACTCTTTAAGTTTGTATTTCTGCGATTTTTTGTTTATTCGGGTTTCTGGCATTTGGCGCAATAAATTCATTGGTGGTTGTCGTCATGATTCGGCCGTATCGTCGTTGCAGTAGCAGGCTTCCTTTTTGGCGATGAGCACAGTGGGTATAGCATTGCTTTGGAATATCATCGGAAATCATCATTTTTACCATTAACATGTATCTGTTCTAAATCTCTTGCGTATAATAGATTAAACTGCAAGACTCGGCGTAATTTGTTTCGATATTTCGGCACAATATTTAGTCGAATATTTTCATTATCGTCAATATTTCGAAGCACGTGAAAATTTTGAAAAATTGTTTCTGGTTAATCGCACTGAGTGTGGTGTTTTCTGCGTCAACATCAGCGCAAAAGCCCTGTTTCATGGAGGCTCCAACGCCATGGGCAGATTCGCTACTCCAAACCATGACACTCGATCAGAAGATTGGGCAATTGTTCATGGTCGCCGCTTGGAGTTCACCTACCCACAAAGATTTTAATCAAGTCACTGTTCAGCGCTTGATCGAACAATACGGAATTGGTGGAATTATCTTCATGCAAGGTTCTCCTGGCCGTCAAGTTGCTCTGACCAATAAGTATCAAGATGTTTCAGCCATACCGTTGCTCATTGGAATGGATGCCGAGTGGGGGCTTGGAATGCGTTTGGATTCCACCCTGTCTTATCCACGTCAATTGACATTGGGTGCAACAAACAATGATAGCCTGGTTTACGCTTTTGGCCTCGAAATGGCCAGACAACTCAAACGGGTGGGCGCGCATGTGTCATTTTCTCCAGTAGTTGACATCAACAACAATCCGAAGAATCCGGTGATCTCAAATCGCTCTTTTGGAGAAAACAAAGAACTCGTGGCACGGTACAGCGAAATGTACATGAAGGGACTTCAGGATGGTGGTATTCTCGCATGCGCTAAACACTTTCCTGGCCATGGCGATACTGAGGTAGACTCACACAAAGATCTGCCAGTAATCAATCATCCGGTTGAGCGTCTGGATTCTTTGGAGCTATATCCATACAAACACTTGATTCAACGTGGACTCGGAAGTGTGATGACTGCTCATCTTTTTGTGCCAGCTCTTGATACAACAGCAAATACCGCGACAACACTCTCTCGACCTGTTATCAATGATCTTTTGCGTGGCCAATTAAAATTCAACGGTTTAGTTTTCACCGATGCCTTGAATATGCACGGCGTAACGAAGTTTTATGATCCGGGTGAAGCGGAATTAATGGCACTCGCTGCAGGGAATGATGTGCTTTTGTTCTCACAAAATGTTCCATTGGCCGTTGAAAAAATCAAAGAAGCCATCGATAGCGGTTGGATCAATTTGCGTGAACTGGATGAGCATGTTTTGCGCATTCTAAGAACAAAAGAATGGTCTGGCTTGCACAAACGTAGCCTGATCCCATCCAATGGAGTGTATGCTGACCTTAACAATGTTAGTGCTAAGAATTTGCAGCGCCAACTCATTGAAGAGTCCGTTACTGTTGTAAAAAACATTGATAATGTGTTGCCGGTAAATCCTGCGCAATATCAAAATATTGCCGTTGTGTCAATTGGGGTGGACAACCGTGGTGCATTCGCCAGTGGTATTGAACACTATACGGGTTTTGATCATTTCATCATGGAGAAAAGCCCGGATATCAAAAGAAGCATGTGGCTTAATGACACCTTGAGCAAATATGATCTGGTCATAGCGGGTATGCTCAATACTAGCAACCGTCAATCGAAAAATTTTGGAGTAACCAACGAGTGCGCTCGTATCCTCAATTCAGTTGGATCAAAAACTAAAGTGGTGCTTACTGTTTTTGCAAATCCATATGCTTTGGAATCTTTGCGTGATTTGAATGGCATCGAGAGCA
>JBDKJN010000461.1:0-2867 GCA_039796595.1 Bacteroidota bacterium | reverse complement strand
CCGTATTTTACCCAATATCCAAGGTGTTTTTCGAGCATGCTTCTGATCCTGATCATGCTCCGAAGGCCATGATACCGATCGACAAAAATGGATTGACTCCACCGATCCGTTTCAAACGAGTAGAAGCATTTGGAAATCATCTATGCTGTCGAATGCCTAGAGTTTCTTCCGAAGAGCAGCCGCTTGAATAAGATTTTCCTCAACGAAAACAACCGCAAGCGCTTTGCGAAGCAGTTCCATACAGAGTACTAAGATGAACGATTTATTGTGGGTATAAGAGCAACGGCCACCTTCGGTGGCCGTTGTTGGTTTATGAGGTTGTTTTTTTGGGGAATTTATAAGGTGGGCGGTGCTTTCTGCGTTAACAGTTTGGGTATTGGCGAAGAAGCGGATTTCAAAGCATCTCAACTCAGCCGAGATCTACCAGCACCGAAATTGGCACGAAGGACAAAGCTTCATTTAAGCTTACTCCGGATGCTTTATGGTCTCAACAAGTTCACCGTCCTTATACCGTTCCGTCGCCTTAAGACTACCGTCTTCGTTCCAATATTTCCATTCGCCGACAGGTATATCATTTTCAAAATACATTTCCGATTCCAATTGTCCATTCTCATACCAATAGGTCATCTTGCCGTCCGCTCCCAAATTTAGATGATAATACTCGAGTCTTTTATTTCCATTGCAGTAATAATAAGTGGACAAAAATTTTTCCGGTTGATTCGGAGTAGGTCCTTTATATACAATTTGTCCATTCTTACAATACATTTCTTCATACCACCACACGGGTATTCCATCTTCCCATTCTATGAATATCGTCTTTTTCTTCAGATTTCCATTTCTCCAATACTGTTTTACGAAACAAGAGTCTCCCGTTGAATAGGATTCATAAGCCAATTGTTTGAATGCATGGTCATAATATACTTCGTACTTATCGCAATACGTAAGATTGACGCCATCTAGAATAAACACCACACTATCGATGTATTCTGAATCATCACTCGGACCATAGGTGACATAACTTGTATCACTCAAATGCAATTTTTTCTGTGAAAACAATAGCGGGGATGTCAGTAGAAATATAGCGGCTATAATATTTTTCATCAAATACATCTCTAAATGGTTTGTTTCTGTGGGAAGTTCAGATATTCCGGTATAGCTTTTCTAAAAGTCAAGTTTGATTTACGATGAATCTGTCTTTTTGGATCCCGAACGAGCATAGCCAAAACATCTTCTTTTGTGCAGACGATTCTATTTTGTTATAAATTTTGTGGTTAGGGCTTAATACGTTGTTCTAGTTCGACAATTTTTTGTTTGTGCGTATTTAGTTTGCCAAATTCCTGTTTGATTTGATTGATATTTTTTAATGTATACATTCCTTTTTTGGTAAATGCAAAAAACCAATGATCAAAAGTTCCGAAATAAATATAGTAATTTAAAAACTCTGGTAGTGTTAAATGAATTTCGCAAATGCTCTCTGGATTTCGTGCATCAAAGTACTTTAAAACATATCCGTTTTTGCTTTCGGTGTAAAAATCAACTGAGATCACACCTGTTGTGCCTTCGATTTCAATCAATACTTTTTGGCGTGAAATTTCGTTGAATAGCTTATGGTCTTTGAATTCAGAAGGAAACCATTTTGAACAAGGATAAGATGCCTTGACTTTAATGTAATCCTTTTGCTTTTCGGTAAATGGCTCTGGATGCTGTTTAAACTTATCGAACATTTTTTCTAGCCAGCATACAGCTGATATCGTTCTGTTCGGATCCCAGTCTCCTGATTTATCCATATAACACAGCTTTAAATCGATTGTTGTAGAATAGAAGTCATGAAAATCCTTTGGAAATTTATTACTCAAAAAAGATTGGGCCTTCTCAAGAGGTTTAAGAAATATCTTTTTACTTATCGGCTGTGTTCTGATAAAATACAGCTTTTGTTCCGAATTTAACTTTTCGATTTCGTCAAATAATTGCGTCATATTATTTCATAGATGTTCAAATTTATCTGAACCCTAGATCAATCCAGGCCAATAATCTCATTTTTTTAGGCCAAAAATTGGCAACCTTCTTATTTTCGCACCTCTAAGTATCATCTATGGACATTTTTACCCTCGAAGCACTCAGTGCCCTACTCGCCCTCACTTTCATGGAAGTCCTTTTGGGCATCGATAACGTGATTTTCGTTTCGATCATCATGAATCGCCTGGACAAGGCCGACGAGCGCAAAGCCAGTTTGATCTGGATCTTAGTCGGAACTGTAATGCGCGTTCTGCTCCTCTTCAGCATCGGCTTTATCATCAAAAACGGTGAAAATCTCTTCCATATTGGCGAACATCAAGTAGACCTGAAAGACTTGATCATGGCCGGTGGTGGTTTGTTCCTACTTGTCAGCACAACAAAAGAAATCCATAAAAAGGTCGAAGGCGATCAAAACGAAGGCGACGATGTCAATACCAAGAAGAGTTCTTTCCTCTCCATCATCCTGCAAATCGTAATGATCGACCTGATCTTCTCCATCGACGGTGTGATCACGGCGATTGGTATGACGTCTCACCTCACCTTGCAAATCATCGCCATGGCTATTGCTATGTTGATCATGTTCATTTTTGCTCCACGCATCAGTTCGTTTATTCAAAAACATCCTACATTCAAATTGCTAGCACTGTCCTTCTTGATCTTGATCGCAGTACTATTGCTTGTTGAAGGTGTGCACGTTGAGCAAATCCACTTCCCGAAAGGCTATGTGTATTTCGCAATGGCATTCAGCTTCGGAGTCGAAATTCTGAATATGATGATGCGCAAAAATCACAAACATTTGCACAAGCATTGATCACTGAAGGCCGACTAATGTTGGAATAGATATGTTTTTG
>JBDKJN010000460.1:0-4141 GCA_039796595.1 Bacteroidota bacterium | reverse complement strand
CGTGCAGCACACGGATGGTACGATAAATATTACGAACGCATTGGCGAGTAAAAAACCTAAAGAAGAGGTAGTCAATGATTTTCATTTGGAACTGCACGATTTGGAGTTGGATAATATTGATGTTTCAAAATGGAATGAGGCCAATGATGTTCTTGCAGATGTATTGATTGACAAGGCCAATGCTTCTATAGCCATATTACCAGAGCGCTTTGATATCGAGTTGGAAAGTAAGTTTGAATTGTCCTTACTCATGAGCGGTGATACGACCTTTATAAAGCACAAGCATCTCGATGTAGATGTGGATATGATCTATGATATGGTTCAATCGAAGGTTATTTTTGAACCAACCGAGGTACGTTTAGAAGATGTAGGATTTGACTTCAACGGTAATGTCGTATTAAATGAAAACGTTGATATCGATCTGCATTTTACCGGAAACAAGCCCAACTTCGATTTATTTATGGCCATGGCACCGAATGAATTGCAGCCGGCACTAGAAAAATTTGACAATTCCGGGAAAATTTTCTTCGACGTTACGGTGAAAGGTCCTTCAGCCAATGGTTTCCAACCTGCGATTAATGCCAACTTTGGATGCGAGAATGGTTACTTCAACAATACCAAAACAGGTCGAAAAATGGAGGAGATCGGTTTTAAAGGGAGTTTTACCAATGGTGATAGCCTGAATACTACAACCATGTTGTTCAAACTGGAGCAATTCACGGCTCGTCCAGAAGCGGGTACTTTTAGCGGTAAACTAGTTGTTCAGAATTTTGATGCTCCCGATATTGATGTGAATTTGTTGTCGGATTTTGATTTGGATTATTTGGCTGGTTTTTTTGGATTGGAGGAGTTGAATGGACTTGACGGTCGTGTGGCCTTAACCATGAACTTCCATGATATCATTGATTTTGCTCACCCGGAACATGCGATTCAAAAAATGAATGAGTCGTACTTCACGGAATTACTCATTGAAAATCTCACTTTTGCAGCACCCGATTTAGATGCACCAATACGTGACCTCGATGTCAAAGCTACTTGGCAGGGCCATGCGGCTCAAATTGATTATCTCAATTTACAGTATGGTAAAAGTGATATCAACATTAGCGGACATGTCAGTGATTTGCCAGCTATCATGCACCATACCGATGATGTCATCTCTTGTGACCTAAATATTAATTCATCCCTTTTGGATTTTAAGGAGATCACTGGATTTGATAAGGATTCTATGGTAGGGGTAGATGAGCAACTTAAGGATTTGGCTATAAAACTCCGATTTAATGCATCAGCCCGTGCATTCACAGAGTCGCCGCACTTACCAATTGGTGAATTCTTCATCGATCAGCTCAATGTAAAAGCACAGCACTATCCGCACCATTTACATGATTTCCACGCGGATGTATTGATTTCGGAGAGTGATTTTAAGGTGATCGATTTTAAAGGAATCATCGATCAATCTGACTTTCATTTTGATGGGCGTTTAGAAAATTATCCGCTTTGGTTTGGAGATCAGATGGTGGGGGACACCCACATTGACTTTGACCTGACCGCGGATCATCTGCATTTTGACAACCTTTTTACCTACAAGGGTGATCGATTTGTACCTGAGGAATATCGTCATGAAATAGCGGAGCATGTCAAATTACACGGGGATGTTCGACTTCATTTTGATGACTCCTTAAAAGGGATTGATTTGGCATTGGATCATTTTAGCGGGCAGATCAAAGCCCATCATTTGGCGTTCAAAGATTTTAGTGGTCAGGTGAGTTATAATCCTGAAGTACTTGATGTCCGCAATTTTGGCGGTCGCATGGGGCATTCCGATTTTAGAGTCGATTTGCATCATGCTTTAAAAAGCGATGCCAACACTATTTCAAGCCTAAAGATTTCGGGCAATCATTTGGACATGGATGAATTGATGGAAGACCAATCGAAAGCAACTGCTTCAGCATCTTCCACAACAGTAACTGGATCAACAAATACAGTAGAAGCATCTCCACACGACGAGGTCTTCAGTCTTTATGATTTCGATTTTATTGATATTGATTTGGCCTGTGATTTAGGTCATTTCAATTATCATCACCATGACCTTGCACATTTTAAGGCCAATGCCCGAATGAGAAAAGGACACATTATCCATCTGGATCGTATGGACTTCGATGCCGCAGGTGGACATTTTGATCTAAAAGGAAAGTTGAGCGGTGAAGACAAGCAGCACATTTATTTCGAACCTGATATTCAGTTGACCAATGTCGATCTAGATAAGTTTATGATCAAGTTTGAAAATTTCGGTCAAGACCATTTAGTCGCTGAAAACATTCATGGAAAATGTACCACACATATTACCGGTAAAATACATCTGCATGCCGACTTGGTTCCAAAGATGGATGATTCAGAAGTGTTTATGGATGTGTTGCTCCTGGACGGACGATTAGAGAACTATGAACCAATCCAAGCCATGGCGGAGTATTTTCAAAACAAGGATTTGTCTAAAGTCTATTTTGATACGCTATCGAATACAATAACGATGCGCAATGAGGTTATTGATATTCCTCGAATGACGATCAACTCAAGTATTGGGTTCATGGAAATCAAAGGAAAACAACATATGAATGATGCCATGGATATGGACTATGTGATCGGTATTCCGTGGAAAATGATAGGAGAGGTGGCTGGAAGTAAATTATTTGGGCGCAAGAAAAATGAGCCAGAGAATAACGACGAAATCATTTATCGCAGAGAGAATGAGCGTTTGGTTTACATCAAAATGAACGGTAATCCAGACAATTTCAAAGTCTCGCTTACTCGCAAGTCGAAGTCCTAAGCCAGTTGTTCGAATGCAACAGTTTTGATGCGCGATGTGGGGATATGCTCAATGTTCTCATTATGGATCATGTCCAATTGTTGTGCAACAGAAATAACTTGGTCCATGTTTCGAACTATTCCGGCGGGAATGTTTTTCTCTCTGCTACTTTTCATAAAGTCATCAGCATGAATGGAAGAGAATGCTTGACTTAATCGATCATTTAATACCTCGCGATTCAATACACGCTTTGGATTAGTGACGAATTGCGGATCTGAATGCAGTGTTTCTAACTTTAATACAACACACAAATCTTGAAACTGTCTATCGGAACCTATGGCCAATACAATCCATTGGTCATCAGCGCTTTTAAACATATCGCCATAGGGTGCAATATTCGGATGTTTAGAACCCAATCGTTGTGGCAATTGCCCTGTCATGAGATAATTAGAAGCTTGATTGACAAGTCCCGAAAGCCCTGATTTCTCAAGTGATGCGCGAAGTACACATCCTTTCCCAGTACGTTCACGTTGATACAATGCTAACAATATAGCTTCTTTCATTTGGTGTGCTGCCAGAACATCGACAATGGCGATTGGAAATTTAGTTGGTGGACCATCGGCAGAGCCATTTAGTGCCATCATACCACATTCGGCTTGTAGCACCACATCATAGGCCACTCGAGAGGGGTCGCTATCAAATCCTCTTAATCGGGCATGTATGAGTTTGGGGAATTTCTCACGTATCAATTCTGCAGTCAAACCGAATTTTTCATAGTCTTCTTCCTTGTAGTTACTGATGAGTACATCGGTATCGATCAATTGCTTATGCAACTGTTTTTGGGCTTCACTATCACGGAGATCTAGCGTATGATACGTCTTACAATAATTAATCGATGCAAAATAGGCTGATACAGGTTCCTGAGTTTGTTCTCCCGGAATTCGCCAGCTGCGCGTAACATCACCACCCGAGTAAGGCGATTCGAACTTGTGCACTTGCGCACCCAATTCTCCCAAGAAACTGGCTACGGAAGGGCCTGCCAATACGGTGGAGAGATCGACTACTTTGATATCCTGAAGCCATTTCATGGTGCTAATTTAGGCATGGACAAACCATAAACCTCTAACCCCTCACCCTCCCAAAAGGGAGATCCAGGGTTTGCAGTTATGTGAGTTAAGACCGTTTAAGCCCCAGAGGGGCGACACATTGGTGCTTGTGTCATGTGAGGTAAGACTGTCGAGGCCCCTGAAGAGTGATATTCTGGTTGTATTATGTGAGCTCAGAAATTCAAGCCCCATAGGGGCGACATTTTGGTTGAAATATTGTTTGGCGGAAATACAT
>JBDKJN010000459.1:0-8218 GCA_039796595.1 Bacteroidota bacterium | reverse complement strand
CTGATGCAAGAAAACAATATTGCTCCAAATGACTCACGTTTTTATTTCGCACAATTGTTTGGCATGAGTGATCATATCAGTTACAATCTTGCGCATCTCGGATTTAACGTGGCCAAATATGTACCTTATGGTCCTATCAAAGAGGTAATACCTTATCTCATTCGTCGCGCCATGGAAAACACCAGCGTAAAAGGGCAAACTGGGCGCGAATTGAGTCTGATATTAAAAGAAAAGTCGCGTCGAGGACTATAACGTTCCGCTTGTCTCACTCCACCATTTGGCACTTGACTTCCAGATCATCTGGATAGCCATATACAACATCAAAAGTCCGAAGAAAAACTTCACTTTATACTCAGGTAATCGAAGCGCCATTTTACTACCAAAATAGCTTCCCAGTATAAAGGCCATGCCTATGACCAATGCATAGGATATGTGTACATTCCCTGTTTTATAATAGTTCATAACTCCAAGAAAGCCCACAGGTAACATCAACACCGCAAGACTTGTCCCTTGCGCCTGAAATTGATTGAGCGACAAAAAATACATCAGTGCCGGCACGATAACCATTCCGCCGCCAACACCTACAAAACCACTTAGCATTCCGGCCAAAATACCAATAAAGATCAATATCACAATTGTTTGAGTGGACAATTCCATTTTGAATCTTGGGCGTTTATATGAATCCTGGAGTTGGTTTGACTTCCAACATGCCGAAGTTAGAGTGAAATAGCGAAGTACCCCAAACAATCTTTACAACAAGATGGCTAACATTTTTTTATTGATGCAAGGTGCCATTCTCCTTTGACTGTTTCCTGCTTAATACGTATTGCCTGGAATTTTGAGCATATCAACAAAGGCATCGATATCAAAAGGCGCATAAACATCCTCGCGGCCGAGTGTGGGTTGTTGTTGCATGAGCACATCATTATACGCTTTGACCGGATCCTGTTCGACAGTCAAAGGCAATGCAACACCTTCAGTTACCATATCAGCTGCATAATCGCTGCTCGCACCAAAGTGTTGAATGGAAAAATTCACAACCCCATAACCGACAGCATCGAAAAATGTTGTTGAATAAATGCTGATCTGAATTTTACACCGCGACAACAATACGTCCAATGGCCACTCCAGATCAACAATTTCAAAACCATATTTCAATAACTCATTGTATTCCTCCTTGTTCTTCTCCAATGGATGTAATTTGACAATGACTTTCCAATCCGGGTTATTCTGCATGTGCTTGGCGAGCATACGCCCGTAACCAACATAATCTTCATGCAAGGTCTTTTGTGCACAAATCAAAATGAGATTTTCTTTTTGCACAGGAAGCATTTGGTGTTCTTCTAGTCGGAATAAATAATCTCCGCCAATGAATATTTGTTTAGGCCTAAACTCACATCCCTTCTCCAAAATACCCTTCCAATATTGACCATAAACCAAGATACGATCAGGGAAAAAAGCATTTTGCACGCTTCCGGCGAATTGTTCGTGATACACATAGTACAAGTCATTGCCCGCAATGAGACCGTGTTGCAACTCGATCGAAAAAATATTGAGTGCTCGCGCAGCAGCTAATAATCCTTCGTTATGATAGTGGCATATAAAAATCAATCGTTCCACCGATTGGCCTTTAAACAACTGATAATAAAAACGAAAATCCTCGAAGAAAATGTGCAATGCAGAAAGAATATGCTTCTTCTCATACGTTGTATAATAGTGAAAACTATTGTTACGTTTGACAATAGCAATAACCTTTTCCAACACACCCTTTTCTATCTCATCGAGTGCTGGCCAGTTTCGATCGAGTTGGGTCACATCATAATCACCCTTGATCAAATCACTTGATCGTTGGTGCAATACACTGACATTCTCGCGACCTAAAGCAGACACCACGCGATCGAAATAAATCGAACGATAGACTCCGTTCTCATCCTTCACCAATCGAACAGGATCAAGGATCACCGTGGATTTTAATTTGACACTGGTTTTATTATTCCGACGTGTCCATCCCTTGAGTCTGTAAATAAAAATTTGAACAAACAGCGGCAGATGAAGATAATTTTTTATGAGTTTCTCATCGTTTCCGACAATTGCAAAAGACAACGCGTGTTGGAAAATTTTAAGCAACGAAATTTCCTTATTGCTATACCGGCTAGCAAGAATTAATTTTTCCTTGAGGAACTGATTAACTACCGAAAAAGGTTTAAACTCCATATACTGTTTCGTTGCAGGCGAAAAGAATCGTTGTAAATGTACTTAAAAAGGCCTATTGTCTATCTAAATCGCACACATCGGAGGCGCACTGATGGCGATTATGCAGGTTCTACATCTTATTTCCTAGACAAGTAACCCGCGCTGCACAACGTGTCGATCAAGAGTTGATTAAAGACGTCAACGCCACGTTGATTAAGGTGTGTTGCATCCCAGAAATACGATTTCCATTGTTCCCCAAAATCATAGGTCGTGAAGTCGAAATACGGCACACGAAATTCATGATTGACCTGTTGTATGGCCTCGACAGCGCCCTGCTGAAATATGTCGCGTCCTTTTTGCGGCGGCATTGGGTGACTGACCAACACACAACGGTAGCCATTGGCCGTCAACCATTCCAGTCCATTACGCAAACCATGCATGGCTTGGTCGTTGATTTTAAATGCTCCAGGAAGGCTATCCAAATCGCATTGTAATTCCACATCACGCGAACAGTAGCCGTCGCGAACATAATCTTTTGGTTCCGTTTCGATCATTCCGTCGGGCGCCAAATAACGTGCAACCAGCGTGTTCAACGCTGAAACATTAGGTTTGACCATCATGATGCGAAAGGCCATCTCTGGTTCCAGACTGTTGGCTATAACTCGAATAGAGCTTTCAGTGGGGTCAATTTCCAAAATGCGATGGTAAAGATCGAAAATAACCAAGGGTTTATTCTTTAACCGAGGCAGCATAGAACGCATGAGTACATCTGATACGGCGGGATGTTGTGAGGATGACCCAGCATTAAACAATCGATATCCATGAACTTCGAAAAGACGTGGGTCATATCCACGGTAGGCATGCGACGAACCCACAACAAAAACATCGTACTGCTGAAGTGGATCAAAATCTCGCAACATTTTATGTTCTTGCCCACCTATTCGTGCCGATTTTGATTGGATGTGGGTATTCAAGCGACGACCTTGAATCATCGACCGATGAAGCAATTCTGCCATTAAAAAATAAGCCAGTAGAAAAAAGAGCAAGAAGAGTAATACTCTACTACAAATATGTCCAACTACAGCTCTCATAGCTGCCTACTCCGAAGTTCACTTGAGGGTGGCAACAACTTCAATCCTTCTAAAGTATCCAATAATAGTGTATTGTATTTGTCAACACCTGATTGATTCAAATGATCATCATCCATGAAATCGAAATGGGGGTGAAAATCGGGATGTTCGGAAAAATCCAAATAGATGAGGTTCTCCGAGCTCAACAAACCGCTCAAATAACCCATAAAAGAAGTATGATACTGCACCCTGCGGGGATTCACAACCATAGGGTGAGTTGCTAGGACCAATTTGCAGTCTCTTTGTTTAAGGAACGCATTCAATTCCTTTATATAGTCGAGATAACCCGCCTGAAAATGATGCTTTACTTCTTCAACACGGCTTGAATCCACCGGTACTTTTGAAGAATCCGTGCATTCAGAAAATCCGTTGAATACATACCCCGGTTTGAGAGGAACCTCGATTCTGTTCTGATCGATAAAAAGGAAAGAACCATAGGCATTGAGCAATCGCAGGTCAAAAGCAGACAATACCAAATCGCGTGGTGTTCTTTCATGGTCCGAATTCGGTATTATTCGACTGAAGCAACCCATTCCATCACTGGAGTAGGTATTGTCATATACATCCAAAATAACCAAACTCCCTGGGGCCGGCTGAAAGTCATTCTTGAGTAAAAAATAACTGGCCATCGCATTCTGATAACCAGTACCGATATTGTACATAGTGAGTCCATGCGATTGAAAAATGCGTGGATCATACCCCCGATAAGCGTGTGAGGAACCCGCAACGATCACGTCATAGTTAACTCGCGGATTCCAATCCAGAAAAACCTGTCGATCCTGACCTCCAACAGCCGCAAATTGAGGGTTAACAGAACACGCTAAGCGTTTGCCGGCATAGTAAAACGAGTTGATCACCCATTGATTGCACAGATAAAATGCAGTCATTGTCAACAGAAACAAAAGCGTTATTCGGACAATTTTTGCCATATCCTAAAATTGGAAATAAATAAACTCCACTTCACCCCAATGACCAATCAATAAAATGAGTGCGGTTAAATACGCGAAGAAACACAAGCGAAACCAATGCTTGGTCCGATGATCAAATGCACCTCGAGCAAAACGATGAATGGTGACATCGCTCAAAATAAAGAAGACAACTAAGCACAATTTGAACGCTAAAAAAAGATAACCAAAGGTCATAATCTCAGCTGGAGGGGTCCATGATGAAAGCTGGCCGGTAAAAATTCCTTTGATCACTGTCCATGCATCGCCGACGCTTGTTGCACGAAAGAAGATCCACCCCAATACAACAAGTTGAAATACAATCAACGCTCCGATCCTTCTTTTGATCGGGGCCTTCGTCTCAACCCACGATTTAAACCATGTAATTTTCTTGAGCAGGTTCTCAACAACATTGTAGAATCCATGAAGCAATCCCCACACAATGTAGGTCCAATTGGCCCCATGCCAAAATCCACTCACTGCAAACACAGTGAACAAATTAAGGTGTTTGCGCAAACCCTTCACCCTGTTTCCTCCCAAAGGGATATACAAATAGTCGCGAAACCATGTGCTCAAAGAAATATGCCAGCGACTCCAAAACTCTTTGATACTGTTAGATACATAGGGGGTATTGAAATTCTCCATGAGACGAAATCCCATGACACGGGCTGCGCCAATGGCCATATCACTGTAGCCGCTAAAGTCACAATAAATCTGCACGGCAAACAAATACGAACCAATGATTAACCATTGCCAGCTGGTAGCTTCCGGGTGATCATAAACCGCATCGACCAAGCCCGCAATATTATCTGCAATAACCACCTTTTTGAACAACCCCCAAATCATCAACTTGATACCTGCTGATACATCCGCATAATTGAGTCGGTGCTCTTCGTAAAATTGATGGAGCACATTTTGGGGTCGTTCGATTGGGCCCGCCACCAACTGGGGATAAAACATCACATACAACGAATAAATACCAAAGTGTCGTTCGGCTTTTTGATTGCCCCGATAAACCTCAACAACATAACTCAAACTTTGAAACGTATGGAACGATAAGCCGATTGGCAGAATTATCCCCAAAAGATCCAGCGAATAATTCCATCCTATTAGCTGAGCTACATCATTGAAATTACCAATGAAGAAGTTGTAATATTTAAATACGAATAGCACCAAACACGTCGACACTATTGACCCGTATAGCCACCATTTCTTGCGCCGTCCGCTGCTATCCTCAATGTATATACCTGCAAAATAATCGATAATGATGGTGACAAAAAGAATGGCAATGTAGTACCACAGAAAAAACATGTAGAACACACAGGACGCCACTAACAAGAGAAACCAACGGAAACGATGTGGCATCAAAAAGTACAGGATCGTGACGATCGGGAAAAAAACAAGAAACTCAAACGAGTTAAACAGCATAACAGTGATGAATATGGGATGGAATAAGCCTTGCTGTCAAAATTAAAACTGGATGAATAACTTTTCCGTAAAACTTCCACCCTCCGTGATAACACTGAGAATATAAATACCCGTTGACATATGAGGTATCTCGTTCAGGTTGAACTCGTATTGTTGTTCTCCGTCTTGAACGATCTGATCCAACACCACTTGACCAGATAAATTTCGCAATTGGATCTTACCCTGTCCCATGGTCTTTGATGCATCCAAATCCACTGTAATAACCTTTTCACCCGTTTGTTTAACGGTAGCGATGGCTGTTTTGTTCACTGTCACGGATTCTACATCGAACGTAACATCCAGTTCTTCAAATGGAGCAGCAAAACCCGGGGTACAATAACAACCAATCGGTGTGCCCGCTGCAGGGCTTGTACTGCTGCGAATACCTATAATACACAAACTACCCCAGTCCGTCTGTTGACCAGGTATTACGGCATTCACTCCCGTACAATTCGGACAATTACTACTCAAAATCCGACCTTGTTCCTGAACCAAATAAATGGTGCCAGGAGTAGTTATACCGTTTAAACTTAGTAAGGATCCGGAACCCCATCCAGTAGTAATAGCCGGTCCTATTGGAGCTAATGGGGCTGAAGCATTGCAAGGATCAATAGGCGTTAAACGGAAACGATACTGGTCGTAACCTGGGATCACACCACCCTGAACAAATCCTGCATTGGCATTGCGCCATTTGCAACATTCCGAGCTATTCACGCTGGTATAAGGCATCGTTGGAGTAATAATTGTAGTTGGGCCATACCAGCACAGAGGGTCTGTAGGTGAGAGCCTAGCTGCAAACTCCAATTGATAGGTCTTGTTATATCGGAGACAGTCAAAAACCGATGAATTACAAGTCACTAAATCTCCAGTTGCCCAGTTTGAACAAAATTCAGTATTGCCATTATCTGTTCTAAAGCGATAGCGATACTGGTAATTGCCAAAGAACGGCGCAATAGAAAAATTGGTACAAATATTACTAAGTGTTTGATTGTTAGGGTTTATGCTAGATCCCGTCCAAGGTAAATCGCAATTTCCACAAAAATTAATTGTTTGAGGCAAGGAATAACCCCAAAATATCAGTCCGCATTCAGCATCGTTTGCTTGAACTTCAATTGTTACATTGTATTGCGCCCCTCCAATCCAAGAACTGGAAACGATCCCCAATGGGGCTAGACCTCCCGTTGTAGTGTATGGACCAATATCCGGCACACCAACACCGTCAAAGAAAAAACGCGTTTGAGCATAGGTTACACCCGGACAGGGAAGGGTTCGTTGAAGGCTATGGCCTGATAAATAACAGGTTGCTCCGGGAGGACCTGGATAGTAATTGTTTCTTACCGAAACGGCATGGTGCTCGATATTCATTTGAAAAGTCCCTGCACCCGTGCCACTTATCCTTCCCACACGAACACTGTACACGGTACCGTAGGTTAGGCCAGTTACACAGCTCACTTCCTTCAAACCAGAGCCCGCATTATTGTAAGAGGTAATCAAAGAACTTCCATCCGCGCTGCGCACTTCAACACCTGCGTCAAATCCTGAAGGACAAACGCGAATCTTTACTACGGTTGATGGAGCAGTGAAACTAAACCATACGTCATTCGCCATTGTACCTACCGCTGGAGCCTGGGCTGAGGTCGAAGCTCCCAAATTAAAATTGGCTCCAGTACATGTTGTGGCTGTCAGCGAACAGCTTTGAACAGGGGTAAAAACAGTCGCAGAGGCAACGTCTTCGCCCTGTGCAAACAGAAGCGGACTTACCAAAAGGAAAAAACCAAAAATCGAAAAATATCTTATCATGTTAGCTAAGGTTCTGATTTCGAATTAAACACACATCTAATACGGTCTCTTACAAAGATACAATTTTTATCCATAACGTTGCGTGGATACCAATAAAAAGATGAGTTTTCGCGAGATTCCCTACAAAAAAACATGGAATGGCGGCATTCCACTACATTTGTGCGCGAATCTCGACCAACTGTACTACACCCAATGGGCTCAACCTTACACCGTATCTGGAGCTATAAAACTTGGCGCCAACGTATTCCAATTGACCAGAACGGTCACTTTACCATGGGCTATTTGAGTTTGCCCAATGAATGGGAACACAACTATTTGCCTGAACAATTCAATGGACAGTCTTTTTTGGATGTCGGCGCAAATGACGGCTATTTCGTATTTGAAGCAGAAAAAAGAGGCGCAGGGCGCATCCTGGCAACGGATATCTACCATCATGGCAGAAACGGCAATACCGGCGGGTGGAATATCGAAGGAATCCAAATTCTTAAAGATCATTTTCAATCCAAAGTAGAGATCCAACCCAAGAGCATCTATGATCTTCACGAGTTAGGTCAAACCTTTGACGTTGTGTTGTGCACCAATGTTATCTCCTGGCTCGACAATATGAACGAGGCGCTAAAACAATTGTCCGACATCTGCAATAAAACCTTGTACCTCAAAGATGGATTTTTGACTCGGTACGAT
>JBDKJN010000458.1:0-3157 GCA_039796595.1 Bacteroidota bacterium | reverse complement strand
CTGAGGCGTCGCGGTATTATTATGATATGGCTACTTGTTGTAAAGGCATGTTGGACAACACCAACATTGTAGTTGCTTTAAACAATGCTGCACTTTGCGAAATGGCCTTGAAGAACTATGCATTTGCGCAGACGAATTTGCAATATGCTTTGGAACAAGTCGAAGAGCGACACAACAATCAGGAGGATATTATTCTAAGTTTGGCTGCCATCGCCAAAAGTCAAAGCAATTATCCTGAGGCGCAACGACAAATTGAGGCGGCGCGCAGTGTAGCTATTAAGCACAACAATGTGTTTGGCTTATGTAAAATTGACATTGCCGAAGCGGGTCTATTGAAGGCGCTGGGTAATTTGGATTACAGCTTTTTGATGGCTCGCGATGTTTTAAGTAGTGTCGAAAAGAATGGATTTCGGACATTATTGTCCGATGTACTTGAATTGCTGCGCTCATGTGCCCGGGCAAAGAAAGACTTTAGTTCTGAGAAAATGTATGCCGATCGTTTGACTGCTCTGGCGAATGAGGACAAGTTGAGGGCGGAACTCAAGGAACAAGAGGTCTTCCGCAAACTACTTCTACTTGCAAATGTTGAGAAGTCTTGTGTGGATGAAATCGCTGACCATCGCCATCGTACCATGGAATTGGAACATTTGGAACTTGATCGAATCAATCAGGAAAAGTCGATGTTGCTTTTGAAAACAGAACAGGAGTTGATCAAATCGGAGCGGGAGCGTGCATTGATTGCAAAGAACAAGGCACAGGAGGATTTGCAACTTCAGACTGCTCAGCTAGCCATCAATCAATTGAATTATAACAATAAGTTGAATGATCTTGAGAATACTCGGACCAAACAATTGTTAGAATTGGCCAATAAAAATCTGGAGTCTGAAAAAGCGAAAACGGATCTCCTTGTTACACAACAACGCAATCAGCTTCTCGAATCAGAATCCTCTATCAAAGACCGACAAATTGCCGCGGATCAACAGTCGAAAAAATATGGTTTGATCATAGTTATCTTGGTGGTTGTCGCTTTGCTTTTGACAGTTTATGGTTTAAAGAAAACACGCAAACAGAATCAGATCATTCTTACCCATGCGGATGCTATTAAGGAAAAAAACCAGGACATCACGCGAAGCATCGAGTCCGCTTCATATTTCCAACAGTCGCTGACTCCAACAGAGTCCTACATTTCAACTCTTTTTCGGGATAGTTTAACCTACTACAAGCCATTGGATATAGTGAGCGGGGATTTGCCGTTTGTAATGTCATATCAAGATTATCTCTTTGTTGCTGCTATTGACTGTGTAGGTCATGGTGTTCCAGCGGCCATGTTGAGCTTCACTATCCACTATTCGCTTAAAGAGATTATCGAAAAACATCCGGAGAAAGAGTCTGGCGCCTTGTTGAAACTGTTGCACAACAAAATACTAAAGAAATTGATTGGCGATAAAGAGAAACTCGATTTCTTAAGTGGAGCTGATATCAGCTTAGTGAAAATAGATAAGAAGAACCGTTCCATTCAATTCTCGGGGGCCAAGTCTCCACTAATAACGGTGAATCATTTGGGGCTGGTGAATTACAAGGGGGATAATATCAGTTTGGCGGATCAGAATTTCGGCTTTTCGCCTGAGTTTTCTACTCAATACCTCACTGTCTCTGAAGGCACGAAATACTTCTTAATGACTGACGGTTTTGCTGATCAGCAATTGGAAGGAAAGAGCAAGTCGTTCTCCAAAAAGAGATTGCAGTCGATTTTGCAATTGGCGCCATGTATGAGCATGAAAAACTTGATGTTAGAATTGGACAATGCCCATAAAACTTGGCGTGGCATCGGCAATCAGACCGATGATATGTTGATTATGGGATTTGAAATTTGATCTGTTCGATCCGTTGCCTCTAATGCTTAAGAGGATGCTACCTATACTGGAGTTTTCTCTGGAAATTAATGGTCTTATAGCAAAAAGAATTCGGCGATCATAGGATCTATCACAAATAAAAACTGCCTCACGTGGAGGCAGTAGTGGAAAATTATTTTTGAGTTTTATGATGCGGATTTGAGATCTTCAAACTGCATTTCTTTATATGTGTCGTGCAATGATGTGTAATAGTTGGGGAACATTTGTCGAACCTGACTCATTTTCCAAGAGATGTTTTCCATAACTGCTCTTATTTCATTCATCGGAGGCTGTTGTTTGTTGTTTTCCATATGATTTGATTTAAAATTAGGTATTCCTTCTACGGCAGGAAGGTTTTTTGGTTGCGATTTCAGCAAATAATGGTTGAAGTGGACTAAATCCAGGGTCTTTAGGGCCTACCGAAAAAGTCAAAGACCAAAATGTTTCGAACCAATGAAGCGCCGATGTTTTCGAATAATTCAAACGCCATTGGTGAAGCTGAATGTTAACATTTGGCCAGTCTCTGAATATTTTTGGTTAAGCATCTGAATGAGAGGAATCCATCCAAATTACATAGGCCGCTCAAGAGTCTTTGCGTTTTATTCTTTATGGATTAACTGTTTAGCCCTCATTCATGCTATTTTAAACCTAGGATGCAGTCAAAATCCAAACAATTAATATAGCATGATAGAATTTTCAAAGAGCAAAATCCACGGAGACTCATTTGATACTTAATTGCTATTCGAATAGCACACTTATCCGATTCATTGATTGAGATCCTTCGTCTCGGCTCAGCCGAGACTCAGGAAGACAAGCTAATCCTATCATTGAGGCTTGGCCAAGATGATCTTCTAACTTGGATGATAGAGCTGGCCAAGCTATTTCGCATGGTGCCAACTCGTCATCCTGAACCGAGTCTCGGTTCAACCAGGACGAGGTGAAGGATCTCACCTTTAAAGAGATATCATAAGTTAAAAGGGAAGTAAATTGGTAATCCGTTATTCTTTAATTCGACATTAGTCAGCTGACATTACGATGGCTTGCGGTTTTTAGAAGCCCCCACGTACAGGCTGAATTAGAATACATGGCATTTGGAAAGTATCATACATTCCTGAGAAACCACATTTCGACATATTTTTTATAATGATCTGTTAAACGAACAGCTCTTGGGCTTTGCGGGTTAACTTTGTGCAAATTCAGTTGGTAGCCCTGTGCGTCGCAGAACAATTATAATAATCATTTCGTTAGCCATCGTTTCGTTGTCT
>JBDKJN010000457.1:0-4022 GCA_039796595.1 Bacteroidota bacterium | reverse complement strand
TTCCTTTTTGTCGAGATTTTCTAAGCGATAGAGACGAATCATTCCCTGGCGTATGCCCAAATCATCTGGTGCAAATACATCATCTCGTCCCATGGTAAACATCAATAACATGTGAACTGTCCATTGCCCAACACCTTTGATTTGTGTTAGTAGCGCAATTATTTCGTCATCGGCCATTGCATGGAGTTGACGATCGGTTAGTTTGTGTTCGATAAAAAAATGACAGACATTTCGTATGTATGTTGTTTTCGAAGTACTCATGCCAACTCCCTTTAAGGTATCAAAAGGTATGGCAAGAATGTCTTTGGGACTTGGACTAGGGCGCTTGAATAGAGCTAGAAACCTCCCGTAAATGACTGCTGCAGCTTTGATGCTGAGCTGTTGAGATAGAATGGAAGAACATAATTCCAGGCACACGTTTTTCTTGATCTGCAATGCCGGTAACGGTTCATCACCGAGCAATGGTTTGAATTTTTTGTCGAGTTTCAAGTGATTGTAGTGAGGATGAGTCATGTTGTGTCGAAATTGTATAGAAACCTATGGTTATGCTACCACGGTCTTTGGTGGCTTTGGGTTAATTGGTAAAACGGGTATGCAGACGGTTGAATTTTGTGGTGAAAACATACGAAAATTGACGATAATGAGCGATTTTTGGTCTAGTAAATCTAAAGTATAATGAGAACAAATCACGAAATTGATTATCGCATTTTTGGTGAAGAAATGCAGTGTGTGGAAGTAGAATTGGATCCGCAGGAAACGGTTATTGCTGAGGCGGGTTCTTTTATGTACATGGACCAAGGTGTTCAAATGGAAACCATTTTTGGCGATGGTAGTAACAATGGCGGCGGAGGTTTCTTCAATAAACTGGTGGGCGCTGGAAAACGATTGCTTACAGGTGAGAGTTTGTTTATGACAGCATTCACGCATACAGGAGCGGGAAAGGCACGAGTGGCCTTTGCTTCACCATATCCTGGAAAAATTATTCCATTGGATTTACAACGTTTGGGAGGTAAAATCATTTGCCAAAAGGATTCGTTCTTATGTGCTGCAAAAGGCGTGAGCGTCGGCATTGAATTTCAACGCAAGTTAGGAACCGGACTTTTTGGTGGAGAGGGATTCATCATGCAGAAAGTGGAAGGTGATGGCTTGGCATTTTGTCATGCAGGAGGTCACATCATTGAACGTGAATTGCAACCGGGTGAAGTCTTGCGCATCGATACCGGATGTGTTGTGGCTTATACATCTCAAGTGGATTTCGACATACAATTTGTTGGCGGTATTAAGAACTCCCTTTTTGGGGGTGAAGGATTCTTCTTCGCGCAATTGCGCGGTCCGGGTAAAGTGTGGTTACAAACATTGCCAATTTCACGTCTGGCTTCACGTATTGTGAGTTATGGAACGGGCGCTCGGAAAGAAGAAGGAAGTATCCTAGGTGGTCTAGGTAATCTTTTGGATGGCGACGGCTTTAGATGATTGATTCCAAAGCCATTATTGATTTTGTAAAAATTGCGTTTGAACAAGATGTCGATCTTAACGCTGTTTTGATTGATGCCAGAAGTCCTGGTGAATACGCTCACGCGCATATTCCAGGAAGTTTGAATGTACCATTGTTGGATGATACTCAGCGCGAACAAGTTGGCACGTGTTATAAAAGTCAGGGCCGTCAGGAGGCTATTGATTTGGGCTTTGCCCTGGCCGGACCTGGCTTTCTCGAGAAAATTCAAGCGGCACGAAGGGCAGCAGAAGGACGTCCGGTGGCTGTGTACTGCGCGCGCGGTGGACTGCGTAGCGAGATTTTAACCTGGTTGTTGAACAAAGGCGGACTGACAGCTACACAACTGCGCGGTGGTTATAAGCAATGGCGAAACGCCTGTTTATCGCAATTTCGAACGCCTCGAAAATGGTATGTCCTGACTGGTTTGACAGGTGTTGGTAAAACCGAATTGTTGTTCGGGTTGAAAGATGCCGGGGAGGCTGTGCTGGATTTTGAATGCATCGCGCAACACCGAGGTTCTGCCTTTGGTGGACTAGGCATGCCTGTTCAGCCCACGCAGGAGCAGTTTGAAAATATTTTGGCAGTGCACCTCGATGCAAACAGCGAATTCCCTCATGTGTGGATGGAAGATGAAAGTCGTTTTATTGGGAAATTGCGCATTCCAGATGATCTTTACGAAGCTAAAATCAATGCCCAGCGAATTATGGCCGAACGATCGTTCGAGTCCCGCGTGAAGCGTGTTTTAGCGGAGTATGGCGCGCTTTGCAAGATATCGTTGGCAGAAAAAACAGCCTCTTTAGAGAAACGTATGGGCAATGAGCTAATGCGACAGGCATTAACTCATTTGGAGCAAAATGAAATGGAAACCTGGGCTGGTATATTGTTGACGTATTACGATCGTCATTATCAGCATGGCATCGGTAAAAACAGTGCAACATGTATTGGCACCGTATCCACGGATCAAAAAACAAATACTCAAATTGTGCAAGAAATCATCGCATTGACGAAACATGGAGAATAGGGAATTTCATCAGTTAACACAATGGAGTAAAGGATCGGGATGTGGATGCAAAATTGCTCCGGGCGTATTGCGACAAATATTGGCCACACCAGAAGAACTGCCAGATCATCCTGGATTGTTGGCCAGTGGAGCAAACAACGAGGATGCAGCAGTGTTGCAATGGCTGGGTGATGAATGTTTGATCGCAACTACTGATTTTTTTACGCCGGTTGTTGACGATGCGTATGCTTTTGGCAAAATCGCGGCGGCGAATGCATTAAGCGACGTGTATGCCATGGGCGGGAAACCTGAGTTGGCGCTTGGAATTTTAGGGTGGCCGATAGATAAGATTCCGCCATCTGTGGCACAACGTGTATTGGAAGGTGCACGTATGGTGTGTCGTATTGCGGGTGTGCCTCTTGCGGGTGGACACAGCATAGAAACATCGGAGCCAATTTTTGGACTTGCAGTGAATGGACGTGTTCATCGGTCCGACTTAAAAAGAAATCATTCGGCAAGGCCGGGAGATTTGATTTATATAACAAAACCAATCGGCGTTGGAATGGTTTTGGCTGCCGCCAAACGTGGAATAGTTCAGGCAGAGGCTTACGAAATTGCAGTGCATCAAATGATGGAACTCAATCGTGTCGGCTCGGCCTTAGGCGCTGTGCAGGGTGTTACGGCCATGACCGATATTACGGGGTTTGGTGTATTAGGCCACTTGCTGGAAATGACTGATCATGGGCGGTTGTCGGCCCAATTGATGTTCAGGAGCATTCCTCAATTATCTTCCAGTAGCGAACTTATAAAGGAGGCGGTTTACACGGACATGACCATGAAAAACTACAGTGCTTATGCTGGGAATTGTTCCACCTTGAGCATGGAACAATTGCTTGTCTTATGCGATCCACAAACGTCCGGTGGTTTGATGGTTGCGGTTTCACCCGAAGCTAAAAATCAATATCTAGAAATTGTACGTGACTTCGGATTACAGGGCATAGCGGATTGTTGCATTGGAGAGTTCACACTGCCTAGCGAAAAACAGATTGTTGTCCTTTAGGCTCGTTACTTTTGAGCGACAACCATGTAGCTCTTCACGTATTTTTCTAACCCTTTGCGACGAATGTATTCACCGTATTGATCTTCACTGAGAATATTTTTGATCATTTTTCCCATCCAACTTTTTTGTCCTCGGGGGATCAATGTAACTTCGGATTTGAGCGCCCAGCCTGTGTTTTTGATAAAACAAAAATCACATTCTTCGGCAAGTACCCATTGTCCTTTGCAATTTGTTGAGGTGCTTGGTGATTGCGTATCAGGTAAATCAAATACACGAATATTATCTGCATTGCCAACCAAAGGGAAAGTGGCCATTTGCCATTCGAAGTGGCGATGAGAAATCACAGGATGGATTTGAAATTTTTTGAAGCCATGTGAGGACAAAACTTCTTTTATGTAACTCAAATTGGCTCGGAAAGCCACAAGCGATTTGCCCCTTTCATATTGCAGAACGGGCTCGGGATCGTA
>JBDKJN010000456.1:0-3186 GCA_039796595.1 Bacteroidota bacterium | reverse complement strand
GAGTCATCGAGGTAAAGATCGGGTGTCCATGTATAATCTGCATCAACTGGACTATCCGGAGAACCCAGTATGAAGGTTTCGCCTTCACAAACGATGGCCAGCGGCATTTGAGTTCCGTTTGCAGCGAATATTTCAATCGTTTGTACGAGTGTGTCGTTGAGATTGCAAGTGCTCGGGTGTTGAACGATTAAGGTGATATCATAGAACCCTGGACTTGTAAATACGAAAGTGGGGTTGATGGCATTCGAGGTCCCAAGATTTCCAAAATTCCATTCATACGTTTGTGCGAAAGTGCTGTTGGATGTAAATGTTATGGGGGTATTGACACAACCGCTTTCGAAAGTAAAGTCTGCAATCGTTAGAGGAAGTTGAAAATCGAATTTAAAAACACCATTGTTGCAATTGGTGCTATTGTTTGTTGCTGACCATGCATCTGCGGGGAATATGGGGAAATCGTCATTGCTGCCACACCCAGCACATACGCTTTGATAAATAATTCCTTTGCGATCAAATCGACTAGTGCCGCCATCTACGTGTTCACTGCTTGTATTGCCACCATAAAATGTAGCATACTCCAATGTTGTCATCGCATCATCGAATACAGCCATATAAAATCCACCAGTTGATGAGGTTGGAAATTGGGCATCTGATGTGGTTTCAAGATCGGTAAGCGGGAATAAATGACTGCCTGGATTTAATAATGAACCAATCGTGCTTACTCCCCAACCGCTGATGTAGATGCGGTTACAGTAATCCACCAGAAATGCTGATGGCGAAAGATTCGGATTCCCGTCCCCAGTGCCAATGACAGTGCTCCAAACGAGACTGGTTAAGGCATCGTTGAACTTCATCAAAGTGTTGCCGCTATTGCTAACACTATACCCAACGTTACTGATCAATGCATTGCCCGGTGATATACTTTGGCCATAACCGTAAATGGCACCTGCTTGGTCTGTTTCGACAAAATAAATTTGATCGTAATTGTTGGCGCCGTAGTACGTGGCACTAACGATACTCTGCCCATTTCCTGAAATTTGTGCAACATATCCATCCACAACTCCGCTGAAATTGGTTTGATAGGCATTGGCCGTGACGGGGAAATTATTCGAGGCAGTTCCACCAGTCAAATAATAATTGCCATTCGGATGTGCAGTCAATGAATAACCCGAATCATCGTTCGATCCACCCAAATAACTCGACCAACTCATACTTGACAACTGTGGATTCAATCGAAAAACGACGGCTTCCTGACCTCCATTGTTGGTGTTCTGAAAAGCATTGACTGTTGGGAAATCAGTAGATAGGGTAGAGGAAATAATGATTGGAAATTCTTGATTATCCAAGCTGATTTCACCGCGGAATTCATCGGCGTAATTTCTTTTGAGAAGAATTGCGGCATTTATTCCGTCATTGGCATCACCTCCAACATATGTTGATCCAATAAGCGCGCTGCCAGAGGCATTGAGATGGACCACCGCAATATCAGTACCGTTGGGAAAGGTTGCTCCTGTTCCTGTAGGACTTACGTTCGCACCTCCCAAAAATTGATTTTGATAAGCGTTGTTCGACAATGGAAAATCATCAGAACCTGTACAGCCATAAACATACAATTCATCCGCACTATTGACAATCAAGCTATGCGGCAAATCGTCACCACCACCGCCAACAAAGGTGCTCCATATCATCGTGGTTCCATCAGCCGAATATTTGCTTAATGCCATATCAATTCCCGATTCAATCGCCGAATCACCACCTGCGTGAGTTTCTTGATACGCACCTGTTGTAGTTGGATACCCCTGACCAAAAGCACTGCTGCCACTGTACAAGTTGCCTTGTTCGTCATACGTGGCGCTGTATCCGAAGTTGTCACTTTCGCTACCGCTGTAAGTGGAAAAAACAACTTGCGGATCGATGATCAACGGATGTTTTGTGTCGTAACCCTTTGGGAAATGATACTTCACTCGTCCTTCCTCAAGTTGATATTCGCAAGCGATGAAACGCTTTTCGCCTTGAATAATTTGCCAAGCAATCGGACTTTGTTCATACACTACTCCTGTTGAAAGATGAACCTCAATTCGGCCATGCTGCAATTCGAGTTTATCTTGGCCTTCAAACTGAAGCGTGATCTGCTTTGGATCGGCGTGTGGGCTGACAATAAAATCATATTTCAACATTCCGTCATGGATGTATGTGGTGATGTCAATGCCATCATAAATGCTGTGTAAAGTAACTTCTTCATAGGCGACACAGTTTGAAGCCCAACGAGAGGGATCATTTCCAAAGAAATAATTATAACGGGTGACACTCGCTTTCTTTTTCTCGACACGACCTGTTTGTTGTGCACCTTCAAAGTTCACGTGATACACATGGCCTTTGACGCGTACATCATTGGGTTGTGGAGTAAGTCCTTTATTATGTGCTTGCTGAATACCCTTCACGTCACGCATGTGATAGGTGAAGCCTGTGCGCTCCAGATAAAAGCTGTGGTTGCCAAATTTGCTGGAGGCTACGACCTGAGCGGGCCATTGACCTCGGTTTTCTACAAAGCCCCGTTTGAGTTGCGCAAACATTGTGGCGGGCATTAACAAGAAACAAATTATGGCTATCCGAATGAGATGCAGCATGGTTCGAATGTAAGTTAATTTTCTATTGCTGGGTCTTTTTTGATGCAATTAATCATGCGAGAAACAACCGACAGTAATTGAAGAGGACTCAATAAAAATGACGAATTGGAAGTTGATTTGGTTGCCTTAACGGTCATGGCAGAAATAAACGGTGCAACGTGGAATGAGAAATTCAGGTTTATATAACAATTTGGTGGGGCTTGGGCTGTGCTAAAGCATTGGAATGCACTATTTTTGTATATCGTGAGCCTTGCTTTGAAAATTTTTCGCGGTCTTAGATGAGATGTGAAAATTGGAAAGGGGTTGCGCACTGCAAGAATAGAAAGCGATCGTCGAGGTAAGATGAGGGTTAACGCTGTTTTGCGTATGTGGGCTGGGTTTGGAAATTAATCTACGTGAAGTAAGAAAGGGGATAAACGAATTGCTGAACAGAACAACATATCAGATGAAGGACAAGAAACCGTTGTTTTCGTTGGTCGTTGCTTTGTTTTTCTTGCCGTTGATTTGTTTTTCGCAGTATCAGGTCACTCGAGGGTTCATGCCCAATGTTGGTCAACTGTAC
>JBDKJN010000455.1:0-3595 GCA_039796595.1 Bacteroidota bacterium | reverse complement strand
CATATGAGCATGGAAATGCTGACCCTGCATACTTGGAAACCAAAGCAGCCAGGCTACAAAAGGCAGTAAATAATGTCCTCTAATGTGCAGCATCCTATAAAAATATTATAGCCAGTGTTATGAATAATACAATGAACAACAGGTAATACCATATATCGGTAAACCAAGGATAATATTCATTGAACTGCTCAAACCACTTTTTCATTGACGCAAGTTAAATAGGAAGATGGATTGCTTCGATTAGGGGTGAAAAAGTTATTACGCCTTGAGGTGTTAAGGCCGTAGATATATACGCTGGACTTATGAACAGCGAATAGGATAAGAAGTGGTTCTAAAATTTGTTTAGGTTACGATGCCTCTGTAGCATTTCGCGGGTCAAACGCTAAATGCTGCTACTCACACTCAACGAACGAATAAATAGATCGCAGATATTGAAACAGCGACCCATACCCATTTGCGTGAGCGTGCGGTTAATAGTAAGTGTGTATAGTTAAGTATCATAACGGAACAAATATGAACCGACCGAACGCTCATTCGAGATCAACGAATTGCTTTTTTCAACACCGAAAAGTGAATCAGTGGGTTAACTTTTTATTGTGAATATCTATCATCGATTTTTGTTATGCGAATACATTATTGAGTTTCATTTGAACCGTTAGAGTTAGAAGCTATTTGTGCCAGTAGTGGAGAAGATATTTCGATTTGATCAAAAGATTTTGTGAAGTAGTTATTTTGTTTCATGGTTTTTGGTTAATTAAGAGAGAGAAAGAGCCACTTTGCTGCAAGGAAGTGGTTCTTTTTTTTTATCCTTTTGTACTTTTGGCCTAAGACTTGTTTTGTCAGCCCAAAGGACTACACATGAAACCACTCTACATTACCATTCCTACATACCTTTCTTTTCTTTTTGTTTTCGTATTCATCCTTATTGTCGGATGCAGTCAACAGAAAGCATTGATGGCCGAAGCAGTCAAATTGGAGACTGCCGGAATGTTACAATCTGCCTTTCAGCAGTACCAATCTATTCATCAACAATACCAGAATGTAGATGCCTCGGTTGGCATGCATCGTGTAAGCCAGCAGATGCTTAATAAAAAATGTAATGAAGCGGTAGCGTTGTGTATGTCCGATCAACATGATCTTGGTTTGGTGAAGTTTCAGGAAGCGAAAGCTTTTTATCAAAGCCATCAAAATTTGGAAATAACCTTCCCGGCCAATACGGAATTTCAAATTCAGGAATGCAAGAAAAATTATATAGAAAGTTTGCTAAAACAGGCCGAAGCTGCAGCTCTGAATATGGAGTTGACCAAGGCTGAGCAGTTTCTGAATAAAGTGGAAGCCTTGGATTACGATAATGCACCGGCAAAGGCCTTGGCCTTAATTATTCGGATATTACCAATTTATAAGGAAGGACAGGCGGCATACGAGCTCGGATTGTGGAGAAAGGCTTATGATAACTTTAATCAAGTTTGTCAATTGGATATTGCTTATCGAGATGCCAAAAGCAAACGGGATGATGCTCTGAAAAATGGTCAATTGTCAATGGCCTACGTGAATAAAAATGGAACAGCCCCCGAAAAGGTTATGGCCAGCTTAGCATCGAATATCAAAGGGGAAATACTGAACCTCAAAAATCCTTTTATTGAATTATTAGAGCGCACTGATCTGGAGGTCTTGATCAAAGAACAACAAAATACGTTGAGTGCAGAATTCGACAGCGAAAATGGCCCTGAAGCTGGTAAATTTAGAAGAGCGAGCTTTCTATTATATGGTGAAGTCATTGCGTATAAGTCGAATCTTGAACCAGAACGAATCATTCCTTGCGATTGTGGATCGACAATGAACATTTATTCAGATAAAGTCATTTGCAGTGAGTACAATCAAAGACGAACAGTAGAAATTGCTTTTAGATATCAATTGGTCGACGCTGAAACGGGCAAGATTTTTATGGCCGATGTGATTCAGCAGAAAGCAGAAGATGTTGGTAAACGATATGATTTCGAAATCACCAAAAAGATTTCGTTAATGTCGCCTACCTTGAATAAAAATCATGATGTTGATCTTACATCCATGAAAAAACCTAAAGAGGATTATCTCATTTCGGACACCGAGTTAAGCGAAATGGCTATCAATGCAATTGCAAAAGAAATAGCAAAGAGGTTGGCTGATTTTAATCCATAATGGATTTCAAAATGGACAACAACTGGGGTAGTATGGGTTCAATATCGTCATTCACAATTTCAAAGTCACAATACGCTGCACGTTCTTTTTCGGAGAGTTGCGCTCGCATGCGAGCAAGTATTTCTGCTTCACTCCAGCCGTTGCGCTTATTTACGCGGGATATGCGCAGGGATTCAGGTGCTGTGACATGGACGACGTGTTCACAGGATTTGTAGTTTCCAGATTCAATTAGAATGGCAGCCTCTTTCAGCAACCAGGTGTGATGGTGGTTTTGGGCACACCACGATACAAAGTGTGCCTCTAAATAGGGTTGTATCAAGTGCCCGATTTTTTCTTTGCCATCCTTCGTATCAAAAATACGCGAGGCTAATAGTGATCGATTCAATTGATCATTAGTGAATACATCACGACCGAATAACTCTGAAATGGCGGCTCGCAACTCAGGATATTCTGTATAGAGTTTTTTCACTTCATTATCCGCGTCATAAACAGGAAAGCCTAAGATCCGTGCCATGCGCGCTATTGTGGATTTACCACTTCCAATTCCTCCCGTTAGTCCTATGATTTTTTGCTGCTGCACCAAGCGAAGTTAGGCAATACCCTTTGGCAATCCATAGGTTTTGGCTTTTCTTTGCCACAAATTTAGATCACATGCCTCGATTGATTGCTCCAAGCGTTTTATCTGCAGATTTCGCCAACCTCCAACGGGATATTGAAATGATTAATGGTTCTAACGCTGACTGGTTTCATGTCGATGTGATGGACGGTGTATTTGTTCCCAATATTTCCTTTGGTTTTCCGGTCTTAAAAAGTCTCCAGAAATATGCTAAAAAGCCATTGGATGTTCATTTGATGATCGTCCAGCCTGAAAGGTATATTCAAGAGTTCAAAGATGTAGGAGCGGATGTGTTGACCGTGCATTACGAGGCATGCACGCATTTGCATCGGACACTTCAAGCTATCAGAAATGCGGGCATGAAGGCGGGTGTAGCATTAAATCCGCACACGCCAATACAGGTTTTGAGCGATGTGCTTCATGATATTGATTTGGCGCTCGTGATGAGTGTGAATCCCGGTTTTGGAGGGCAAAAGTTCATTGAACGCGCGATCACCAAAGTCAAAGATCTTGCTGAAATGCGAAAAGCGCAATCGGCTTCATTTCTGATAGAAGTCGATGGTGGTGTTTCTGATGCGAATGCTGATACGTTGTTTACCGCTGGAGCTGATGTGCTTGTGGCCGGAAACTATGTGTTTGGTCATGCTAATCCGTTGACCGCCATAGACACGATCAAAAAATAAGTCTCATTTTTTTCGTTTCATCGAAACCTTAATACCCTTTCGTCGTTAAAAGGGGGTTGGAGAGGTGTCCTTTTTAGGGAAGTCCCACACTAGAATGCGTTCTATCGTGGTGTACAGA
>JBDKJN010000454.1:0-8422 GCA_039796595.1 Bacteroidota bacterium | reverse complement strand
TACTCAGGGCAAGGGAACCGTGATCATCGCGAAGCATAGGAATGGCGCCACGGGTGATGTAAATCTCAAGTTCATTGGGCGCTTGGCAAAATTCGCCAACGTTGATGGTTACGATTTCGATAATCCACAATACGGTGAGAAAATGCAGGCCAATACTTCTTTTGGTGCGCCACCAGCCACGGGCCCTACGACCATTACCATTTCATCGAAACTCAATGATATGAAGGATGATGATGAACCATTTGGTTATGGTGGAGAAGATGCTCCTTTCTAAATATTTGCTGTCCACTGCTGAGCCTATTTGAAGTTGCAACACATCCCTTTAATCAGGATGAGCATATGGCTTTAGGCGGTATATATTCAACAAAACAGGCAAAGAAATTGTTGATCACGTAATTTTTGGCACTAGGAATGATAGCATTTCGTGATGTAAATTTACAAGACTAATAAATTGGTAGTTCAAGTATGAAAAGATGCATTCTGATTGTAGTGATGTGGATAGGCTTGCTATCTCCTTCGTTTGCGGGCAAATTGTTGATACCGATGGACGATACGCAAACCAATCACCTCAAGGCGTATGGCTTGTCGTATTGGGTGCTGCAAAATGGCTTATCGATCGAGTGGCTGCTCAATTACCGCGGCGGTAGTTTTTTGGTGGATCAAGTGGATGTAATTGTAAAAGAATGTGCCGTTAGGGGAATCGCATGTCAACCTATTGCTGATGTCCAGGCGGCCCAGATATATAGCGAAATTGCGGACCCAGAGGTGAATATGGAGCGTGTCAAACTTGAAGTCGCACCAAAAATTGCCGTCTATTCTCCAGGTGGCAAACAACCCTGGGATGATGCTGTAACGTTGGTATTAACCTATGCGGAAATCCCTTATACAGTTGTTTATGATGAGGAAATTCATCGCGGGGATCTGGTAAAATATGATTGGCTGCATCTGCACCACGAGGATTTTACTGGGCAATATGGAAAATTCTATCGCAATTTTAAAACAGCCGCCTGGTACCAGGAAGAAGTAAAGTCGCAAGAGGCAATGGCGGCTAAATTGGGGTACAGCAAGGTCAGCGAAATGAAAAGGGGCATTGCACTTAAGATTCGTGATTTTGTGTTGGGTGGTGGTTTCTTGTTTACCATGTGCAGCGGGACAGATTCATTTGATATTGCTTTAGCAGCTCAGGATGTCGATATCGTGGAGAGTGTGTTTGATGGAGATCCAAGTGATCCGAACTCACACAGCAAATTGCAATACAATGAAGGTTTTGCATTTCAGAATTATCGATTGGATAAAGATCCTATGGTCTATGAATTCAGTGATATTGATGGAACCGAACTGCACAACGCACCTCCCAATAGTCAAGCAAATGATTTTTTCACCTTGTTTGATTTCTCTGCCAAATGGGATATCATTCCAACCATTCTGACGCAAAATCATACCCAGGTGATTCGTGGCTTTATGGGTCAAACGACATCTTTTCAAGAGAGCTTCATCAAACCAGGCGTGACCATCATGGGTTCGGCTCGACACCTCAAAGCTGCGAAATACATACATGGCGAACTGGGGCAGGGGCAATGGACCTATTACGGCGGGCATGATCCAGAGGATTATCGCCACATGGTCAATGATCCGCCTACAGATTTAAGCCTATTTCCCAATTCACCAGGCTATCGTTTGATTCTTAATAATATTCTTTTTCCTGCTGCAAAACGGGAAAAACAAAAAACTTAAGTGCGTGCCTCGCGCGTATTAAAAGCTGAAATTGACGGGCTCGATACGAATAATTTGATCACCCACTTCAAGGTTACTAACGCATTCCATCCCTGAGTTGATGTGTCCGATAATGGTGTATCGGCCGTCGAGATGGGGTGTTGGAATCAAAGAGATGAACCATTGACAACTCTCAGTATCGCGTCCTGAACTCGCTAGACCAACAGCTCCTGTGATGTAGGTCTGTGGCGTGAATTCACTGCGAATGGTGTACGGCGTTGATCCCATTCCGTCACCGCGTGGACAACCTCCTTGTACAACAAAATTGGGCACCATGCGATGAAAATACTTTTGATTGTAGAATCCTTTTTTTGCTAGATCAACAAAATTCGCAACACTGCCAGGCGCCGATTTCACATCCAAGGCCATGTGTATAACTCCTTTGTTAGTGGTTATTTTAACCTGGGCGTCAGCCGGAATCTGCCGAACAAGATCCCAGTTGATGGCGTAGGTTGATTTAACTGGTGTGGCTGTGCTGCCTTGTGGATGCAATTTCTCAGCTGCCGCACGAATCATTTCAAATGTTTCGATCTCCTGCGGTAAAGCCAAAGTACTCATGTATTCGCGCATGCGTGTAGCCCATGACGTTTTTTGTTCCGGAGATAGATTGACATTCAAAAGCTGTTCACAAACCAATGAATTGATCCCAACATCTAACATATTCCAAACTGTTTGAAATTTGGCGTCGTCATAGGTTTCAAAATCATTCTTTTCTTGATCGTTCAGCCATTCCTCTGTTAACGCATAACGAAGGGCCAGGTGTTTCGTGGCACAGAGTTCTTGAAACAAATATTCCTGGCCATTTTCTAGCTGGCCGATCATTGGAATCCAGCGAATTCGTGCGTAAGACTCTGGGATGCTGTGATAATTTTCCAAAAAATTTTGTTGCGAAAGCGAACCTTGTTTCACGGTGTAGTAAAGCGAATAGGCATGCAAATCACTTTCTGTAAACTCTGCATTGATGATGTAGTTCTCTAAGTTTTTCGTGATTTCTTGTCGAACGATAAATTGCATTACAGTCCGTTGTAAACGCACATTATTTAAATCCAAAAGGGTCATTAGGATGTTTTCATCCATTTGACATTTTTGCAGTAATACATTACAATACATCAATTCAACCCGATGGTCCATCGAATCTGAAAGCAATTTGTTTTGAATAAAAGTGCTTGCGGTTGTATCACTCAATTGAAGTAAGCTTGGAATCAACGCGAGCTTGATGTCAGGATGAATGTTACGATCCAAATAAGTGGTAATAGCGGTCGAATATTCTTCGCGTAATACTCCTCGATAACGGCCAATGGATTGTGCTTTTCTAAGCCATAGGTCATTGGCAGGTAGGTTGCATTGGATCAGTTTGTCGAATAACGCCCCATCGAAAATTGTTCTGTAATGCAAATGGTACATGGCGTCAACAAATGCGATATTTGTTGAAGGCTGTTCCAATTTGATTTCTTGAAAAAAGGTGAGCACTTCTTCTTGCAAAATGCCTGGCGCAACCGATACACTGCGAGCCAACGCACTGAGGAGAGCACCGTTGGCGGGATTTTGGTGATAGTGCTGCATGATCGAGTGGCATGCGGTTGTATCTCTTTTTTGTCCAATGGCCCAGGCAGCAGTATGGCTCACTATACTGTCTTTGGACAGGGTAAGGGGCAGGAGAGCATGGATGGGAATCGAATCACCGAAACTGCCCAGACATTGAGCAGCATACGCGACATAATTTGAATTCTCGTGTTGTAGATAGGGAGTCAGTTTCGTGAGGTTTCTTTCATCAGAAAGCTGTGCAATGGTGCGGATTTCAATGTCATCAAAGAAATGTTGATGGGTTGAATGGGTTTCGGAGCATCCGGTCAAAAACCAACTACCCAGAATACTTGATACCACAAAAAGAAGTTGTTTCATAGCAAGCGAAGGTAGCAAGCGCAGACATAAAAAAAAAGCCACCCGAAGGTGGCTTTACGTTTTATGGAGAGGAATTAATGACCTCCCTTAACTGCGTCTTTTGGCTTGTTACCACCTTCTGGTGCGTTTACAAAAGATTTGATAGTCAAAACTGTTTGCAAAGGCTCCGTATTCGCTGTTAATGTCACTGTCTTTTGTTGATTATTGGCTTTGCCTGCGCTATTAAATTTAACTTTAATGTCGCGAGTTTGGCCTGGTGCTATAGGCTCCTTAGGATATTCAGGTACCGTGCAACCACATGATCCCTTAGCGCTTTCAATCACCAAAGGTTCTTTGCCTGTGTTGCTCACTTTAAATACACATTCTACTTGGTCGCCTTGATTGATAGTGCCAAAGTCGTGGATGGTCTTGTCCAAAGCCATTGTCGTTTTAGCGCGATCTTGTGATGCCTTGCCCGCTTCACCGGCTGGCTTAACTGCTGTAGCCGAAGGTTTGCCTTGCTCATCCTGGCTAACTTCAGTCGAAGCTACCATTGTTCCACCCAAATTGGTGTCGTGTTGTTTGAGCTGAGAATAGCCTAGAAATCCAAGGGCACCAGCAATGACTACCAAGAGTCCAATTTTTAATCCGTTACTCATTGTGTTATGTATGAATTGGTTATATTATTTGTTACAAAATTAGTCATTCTATATTAGTTTTCTAAAGTTTTTGGCAATTTAATGACCTAGATCGTTATTTGAATTCTTTATGAGCCAGATTCGCCTTCTCAAAGCTGCCATCCTTAAGAATTTCTATCGCTCTTAACATGGCTGGATTTAAAGCATTGATGATGATAAAGAAGCTTTCATTGTCATAAAGGTTGCGTGCAATCAAAGCCTTAGTGCGAATGATGATGGAATTTTCGGAACGCTTGAACTCCTCATGGTTGTAGGGCACTTTTTTGTCCTCTAGCATCTTGATCATTTCTTTGATTCCACTCTCAGGAACGGTGTAGCCTTTCATGAAACTATCAATGTTTGGATATTGTGCCAGAAGCATTTCGCGATTGGAATTGACATAACTCAATACCCAATCATTATTAATCCCTGTCCGCAGTAACTCGCTGAAATAAGGGCTGTTGTCGGTTGTGTCAAGGGGTACGAAAACATCTGGCATGATGCCGCCACCGCCGTAAACAACACGTTTCTTGTTGTTGGTATAGAATTTCAAACTATCGGGGAGTTCTAATTTATCCATCGAAAAGTACTCGCCATTTTTGAATCGTTTTTCTTTGTCACTTAAATACGCATCTAGCCCATCATTATATGGCTTTTGAATGCAACGTCCGCTTGGTGTGTAGTATTTCTGCACGGTTAAGCGAACTGCACTGCCGTCAGGAAGACTTACCGGACGTTGAACCAAGCCTTTCCCAAATGATCGACGGCCTACGATCATGCCGCGGTCCCAATCCTGAATGGCTCCACTTAAAATCTCGCTGGCACTTGCACTGCTTTCATCAATTAATACAATCAAACGTCCTTTTTCGAAGCTGCCTTGCTGGGTGGGATTGGCCTTGTGATCTTCCCTGCGGAAATGGGTGCCCTCCGTATAAACCAGTAATTTATCTCCAGACAAAAATTCGTCACACATCTCTACAGCGATGTTCAAATAGCCGCCGCCATTGCCTTGCAAATCGAGGACGAGATCCTTCATGCCTTCATTTTTGAGTTCGATGATGGCCGCCTTCAATTCTTCCATGGTGGTTTTTGCAAAACGACTGATCTTGATATAGCCAATACCTGGAGATGCGATATAGGCCGCATCCAAAGAATAAATCGGAATTTTATCGCGTGTAATGGAATAAGGAATAAGGTCTTTGCTTCCTGTACGCTGGATACCCACGTTGACTTTTGTGCCTTTTGGCCCACGCAGTTTTTTAAATACGTCGTTGTTTTTGATTCCGATGCCTGCAACGTTATCGCCATCAATGGTCACGATTTTATCGCCAGGGCGAATGCCTAATTTTTCGGATGGCCCACCTTGAATAGGTTCTACTACAAGTATGGTGTCGTGAAAAATATTGAACTGTACACCAATACCGTCAAAACTACCGTTGAGTGGCTCATTGGCTTCTTGCAGTTCTTCCTTGCTCAAATAAACGGAATGCGGATCCAATTCCTCCAATAACGCTACAATTGCTTTCTCTGTCAATTTTTCGGCATTAACAGTGTCTACATAAGCGTTTTCAATGTAATACAACAATGTCGCAAATTTTTCAGATGTCGCTGAGGTATTGGGTTTCTGACCTTGTGTCCCAATAGCTAGTGTGGTCAAAGCAATGATAAAAATCGCCTTCAGGCGCTTAAGTTTTGGTGTTGTTTTGTTTGGATTCAACATATGTTATCTATTCAACTAGGGTTCAAATATGATGCTTTTTATCCGCATTTTCCGTAACTATTGGACAAGCGGCAAAAATTGCACAGCGTAAATGTCATGCCAAAATCGTATAACGAGATGTTAAGTGCGCTGAGAAAACATTTTTTGTGAATTCTCTTCGCATAATTTGGGCATCAACTGGTATACGCAGGCGTCCGATGAAGGTTAGGCTGACCTTTGCTTTTGGTCCTTAAAAATGCGTGAGTATGACACATAGAGGCAGATAGAAGACAGGGAAAATTGAGCTGCCGTTTGCAGATATTGAACATTGAGGCTGTTTTGCTGCCTATCTTTACAGCATGAAAAGCAGGGTTTGGATGTGTGGTATTTTGGTGATATGTGGAATGCTGTCAATCGCTGCATTGGAACACAAATTCTATTATTCCAATACTACCATTTTCCTGAATCCAAGAACTCAAGTGACTGAATGCACGGTGAAACTTTTTTACGATGATCTGGAACTGGCATTGCTCCAACAATCGGGTAAAAAGCTGCAATTTCATGGCCAATCATCAACGGAAATTGGTCCTTACCTGGCGGATTACTTGCGGTCACATTTTCAATTGTATATGGATAACGCTTTGGTTAATGCAAGTTGGGTAGGCTATGAACTTGAGGGTGATTTAGTAATTTGTTTTTTTGAATATGTTTATCCGCAATCATTGCATTCCATCGAAGTGAAGAGCGATGTGCTGGTTGCGCAATTTCCCGACCAAAAGAATGTGATTCAAGTGGAGTACAATGGTTCTACGCAAACCATTTTGTTAGATAAAAATAAAACAGCGCAAACAGTCCACTACTGATGATTATGAGATCGCATTGCGAATGCCAGGAGACAGACGATAGCGATCTTCTTGGTATTGTGCATACATTGATTGCATGCGTTCTGCAATGATATTCAAGCCGATCTCAGCACCCCAAACAATAAGACCTTTGGGGTAATTTACGCCTTTAGTCATGGATAAATCCAGGTCGTTGGCACTTGCTATTCCCAGATACAATGCATCATAAGCTTCATTGATTAATATGGCCAATATGCGCTCGTGCACAAAATCCAAAGTGGGTTCATGCGCAATTGTTTCTATAGTTTCTTCTGTATATGAATAATATCCTCTGCCACTCTTCCTTCCAAACCAACCAGCCTCCACGTGTTTTAGTTGTGTGATGGACGGACGATAACGTGGATCGTAATAGAACATTTCAAAAACGCTTCGCGTCACACTATAATTGACATCATTGCCAATCAAGTCCATAAGTTCAAACGGCCCCATGCGGAAACCTATATGGCGCATGGCTGCATCGATTTGCTGCATGCTGGCCAGGCCTTCTTCAAATATCCGCAACGCTTCGCTATAGTATGGTCGAGCTACCCGATTCACAATAAATCCTGGTGTGTCTTTGGCAACTACGGGGTTTTTTTTCCATGCTGTCATGAGCTGACTAAGTTGATCGGAAAGTCCAACTTTGGTTTGAAGCGCTGGAATGATTTCGACCAACGGCATCAAAGGTGCAGGATTGAAAAAGTGTAAGCCAATTACTCTCTCGCTGTGCTCGCAAGCTGAAGCTAATCCGGTAATGGATAGGCTTGATGTGTTGCTTGCCAGTATGCAATCGGGTGAAACGATTTTTTCCAAATCACGAAATAGATTTTTTTTGACCTCGGCTTGTTCGACTATGGCCTCTATAACCATTTCCGAGGTTGCCAATTCACCCAATTCTGTAGTAGTGCGGATACGGGATAATAGGGATTCACCTGCGGCGGCATCAATCTTGTTTTTCTCGATCAACTTGGCGATGGTGGAGCGCAATTGGGATGATGCCCGATCTAAACTCTGCTCGGATAAATCGTACAAAACGACGTTGACACCCGCTTGTGCTGCTACTTGGGCTATACCTGAACCCATGGCTCCTGCTCCTACTATCCCGATTTTCTGCATTGGAAATCTTCTTTTGTTGCCGCGAAAATGATGCTTTTCAGGAGAATTTCATCCATTTCTTGTGCTTTTTTTTGTGCGTGTAGGCAAGGAAAATCCTTTTTCATCTGCTCTCGAGCGCAATGATTTACTGAAATAGGGGTTGTTGATTTTTGTATAAATCCTTGAATGGGTTGTGAAGACTATGCTTAAATTGGTGCCGAAGTAGGTTGACTTATACAGCAATTTTATTCTGTTTTTTTTCACCCAGAAATGGATCAAATCAAACCAGAAGTAAGATATCGCCGCAGAAGATCATTTTCACTTTCATTCTTGAATCTCTGGAATGTTGAATAAAAATATGATAACGAAGTTCATTCATATTCATCGTGTTCATCTACGTGTAGTCGTCATATGTC
>JBDKJN010000453.1:0-3218 GCA_039796595.1 Bacteroidota bacterium | reverse complement strand
CTTGGTTTCCGCTGCGAATAGTTGAATCCGGATATGGCATGGGAGACTATCCTTTTGTGGTGGTGGAACGCCATGAAGTGGATACACCTCATCAATTCCAAGGAGGTTCGCCAGCACAATTATTTTCATTGGCCGAAGGGAATGACAGCGAAACGATACAAGGCACAGTTGTCTTTGCTGACAATGCAAGAATGAAACTGTCCTTCACCGTGGACGAATTACCAGATTGGGTGGACGATGGTAAAATTGGTGTCAACTTATTGTTTGACTCCAAGACGTATGATGAAATGTTCAAAGCACTGAATGTGCTCATCAATGTAGAACGAGGTCGATTAAAACAACTGCGCGATATCGTTCTTGGTTATCAAAAGGCCCAATTTCGAAATGAAACTATAGCACCTGTCTCCACTCTCAACGAATCTCAAAATGAGGCGTTGTGTCAAATGGTCAATGCCGAAGACATCGCGCTTGTACACGGCCCTCCAGGTACCGGGAAAACCACAACCCTCGTAGCAGGGATCAATAATTTGGTAGGTAGCGGCCAAAAAATATTGGTTTGTGCACCAAGCAATGCAGCGACCGATCATCTGGCAGCAAGTCTACATCGCTATGGTTTGAGGGTGGTACGAATAGGTAATCTATCCAAAATCGATGAGGAAAATGAATCACTCACCATCGAATCAAAAATTCAACAGGAAAAAGACTTCAAACAGATTCGTGAAATCAAGCGTCGTGGCATAGAGCTTCGTCGTATGGCGTCCAAATACAAACGCAATTTCGGGAAAGCTGAAGCCGATCAGCGCAAACTGATCCTTCATGAGGCACGTCAACTGAGCAAAGAGGCGCGCGAATTGGAAGACTATCTGGTGAACAAAGTATTGGATCATGCACAAGTGATAGCAACGACATTAATAGGCAGTGCTTCAGGCTATTTGCAGGACATGCGATTTGATGCCGTTGTCATCGATGAGGCAGGCCAAGGCATTGAAGCTGCTGCATGGGTGCCTATGTTAAAGGCCGAGAAAGTGATCATGGCAGGCGACCCGTTTCAATTGCCTCCTACAGTAAAAAGTCAAGAAGCGGCGCGATTGGGCTTAACCAAAACACTATTGGAAAAAGCCATAGAACGCCACGAAAGAATATCCCTACTCAAGGTCCAATACCGCATGCACCAGGATATCATGGCGTATTCCAATCTCAAGTTTTACAACAATGCACTTGTAGCCCATCCCAACAACCAATACCGCGCATTGGATGATCAAGAACTGGTAGTAGAGTTTGTTGATACTGCTGGTTGTGGATACGAAGAAGAAGCTGGAGATCAAGGCGAGTCATTGCAAAATCGCGAAGAGGCTGCATTGGTAGAACGACATTTCGACGCCTTGCGCAATCGTTATACCAGTGCCGTATCCGTTGGTTTTTTATCCCCCTATAGGGCTCAAGTCAAAGTCTTACAAGACTTACTCAAATCAAAACAGGACGACGCTACAGAAGTTACGATCAATACCATCGACAGTTTTCAAGGACAAGAACGCGACATTATCTATATCAGTTTAGTACGAAGTAATACGCGAAATGAAATCGGATTCTTAAAAGACTATCGACGCATGAATGTTGCGATGACTCGGGCGCGCAAAAAACTAGTATTGATCGGCGATAGTGCAACATTAGGTTCAGATTCCTTCTACAGTGGATTGCTGGAACTATTGGAACAACAAGGCGGCTACCGCACGGCGTGGGAATACTTCACTGAATAATGGTATTCATGAAAGATTGGCTCCAAAGATCAGCGCGACATCGATGTTCGCTTTTCCAACATGGGCACAAAACTGAAATTGCCGTGAAAACTTGATTCGAACGATCCATCCGCATTTTCTTCTACGACCATCATCTGCTGCACTTCTCCTTCGCCGTAAGGCATGATCAATTTGCCTCCAGGCTTAAGTTGCATGAGCAATTCTTCGGGAATAACGGGCACCGCACAAGTGATAAGAACCCTGTCGAAAGGTGCATAACCAGGCATACCCTTATAACCGTCACCGTAACTCAATGTAGCCTTGTACCCCATTTGTTGAAGTAGTTTTCGTGCTCCATCATGCAGTTGCTTATGGCGTTCGATGGAAAACACCTTGGCTCCCATCTCGCACAATACCGAAGTCTGAAATCCACTTCCGGTGCCTATTTCAAGAACCTTCATGCCTTTTTCAAGCCCAAGCAATTGACTTTGGAAAGCGACCGTATACGGATGACTTATGGTTTGGCCAGCCCCTATCTGAAATGCCTTATTTTCATAGGCATATTCCAAAAATGCGGAGGATAAGAAATAGTGTCTTGGCACAGTATTGATGGCATCCAATACGTTGGTATCCCGAATCCCCATTGCTGCCAACTCTTCTACTAATCGTCGACGCAGGCCCTTGTGTTTAAAGCTGTCAATTAACATATTTGTTCAAATTTAGCTGTGGAATACCTTCCGCCTGATGGTGTTGAAAAGTAAAAATCAACCATGTGATGTAAACAGAATTCCCGCCAAAATTTGCCACATCGTAATGAAGTTAAATTCTATCCTGCGCGTTGTATGTCGAAGTTAAAGATTGGGGTTCTTGGAGCTGGTCACTTGGGGAAAATCCACATGAAATGTATCATTGGATTGCCCGACGTGTATGAGCTAGTGGGCTTCTATGATCCTGGTGAAGAGCAATCTCGTGCTGTGGCATCAGAATTTGGTGTGATGAGTTTTAACACCATGGAGAGCCTTATCGACGCATGCGACGTGGTTGATATCGTGACACCGACTTTGCACCATTATAAATGCGCCTCAGCGGCCATTCGAAAATTCAAACACGTATTTATCGAAAAGCCTGTCACAAATACAATTGATGAGGCCAAGGCCCTGCTAAAACTAGCCGAGGAAGCAGATGTGCTCGTTCAGGTGGGCCATGTGGAACGATTTAATCCTGCGTTTACAGGCATTGCATCTTCCTTTGATAATCCCAAGTTCATTGAAACACATCGACTAGCACCTTTTAATCCTCGAGGCACTGATGTTTCTGTTGTATTGGATCTCATGATTCATGACATCGACATTGTGCTAGCCGTGACTAAGGCCAATGTGCGAAGAATTTCTGCCAGCGGAGTTGCCGTTTTGAGCGACACACCGGATATCGCCAATGCCCGTTTGGAATTGGATAATGGCTGTGTAGCGAACTTAACTGCCA
>JBDKJN010000452.1:0-17093 GCA_039796595.1 Bacteroidota bacterium | reverse complement strand
TTCTGAAAAACAAGGCTTTAGCGAAAAAATCAACCTTTCGCGAAAAAAGTTACTTCAGGTAGTGAAGTTTCGAAAAAAAATGCGTAATATTGCACCCCTCAAAACAGGGACTGAGTCCCGTTCGAGAAGGTTAACATTTTAAGTTGCAACGTCATGAACTTCATTAAAGAATTAGAAAAAAGATTGAACCCAGTGAAAGAATGGCCATCATTCGGTGCTGGTGATAGCATTACTGTAAGCTACAAAATCGTTGAAGGTAATAAAGAACGTATTCAGGAGTTCGCTGGTGTTGTGATCCAACGCAGAGGTTCTGGTGCAACTGAAAACTTCACTGTTCGCAAAATGAGCGGTGGTGTGGGTGTTGAGCGTATTTTCCCGATCGCGTCACCTTTCATCGATAGTATCGTGGTTACTAAGCGTGGTAAGGTACGTCGTGCTCGTATTTTCTACTTGCGTTCACGTACTGGTAAAGCAAGCCGTATCCAAGAGAAAAAGCGTTTTGTGGCTGCTGCCGAAAACTAAGATTTTCTTTCTTAAGATATATAAAAGCCGTCCTTCGTGGATGGCTTTTTTTTGCCCTATTCTTTGGAAATGTGCTAGGAACTTATGTTTCCTGACAAGCCAGTTCAACTGATTTTATGCCAACAAAAAACGCCTCGAGTTCGAAGCGTTGTTCTTGCTAAATGCATTCGGCTTGGGATTAACTTTATTTCTTGTCCAAACTGCCAAAAACTTTTTTGAGTATCTCGTTGATGCGTGCAGCTGGATTGATTCTGATTCGTTCTTCTTCTTTGGCAACATGTGTGAACAAACCCGACAAGGCGCGATCAAGAACATATGCTTCTAAGTCTGTATTCACTTTTGGTTTGCCAGTCAATAAAGTGGTCGCGTTATAACCTGTAGTAATCGGCTCCCAATACTTGGTGAGTTCAACATCTTGAATCGCCTTGTTGACAATGGGTGCAAAGGATTGTTTGAGTTGGGCTGTAGTGGTCCTTTTCAAAAATTCGGTTGCTGCGTTCTTTTCGCCATGTAATATGTTGTAGGCGTCTTGCACGGTCATTTGAACGATGGCATCCGCAAAAATTTCAAAGGCCTGAATCGAAGCTTTTTCAGCAGCGCGATTTAATGTTGTTTCAAACGTATTGACCTGATTCGCCAGGCCTTTACTCATGGCCCAGTCGCGAGCACTCTGGGCTTCGGCTGGAAAAGGAATACGAATCAACGGATCATTCAAAAAGCCATTTTCTGCAGAGGTCGTTTTAACTGCTGTTTGGGCACCGACGCGTAAGGCTTCTTTGAGACCTTGTATAATCTCTTCATTCGATAGTGGTGTCGATTGACTACTTGGAAATGTGCTTATTACGCCTTCTAATGTTTTTGGATCACATGACTGCAGTCCAATGGTGCAGCACGCGGTCGCCAGAATCAATTTTTTCATGCTCAAATGTAGTGTCCTGTGCGCAATCATTTTTGTGGGATTTTCTTTTCTTGGATTCTAATCAAGAATGCAACCAGAATTGGTAGTTTTCGTTTAAAAGGCAGCTCCGAGTAACAGAAAGTCCTTGTTTTTGAGGCTTATTTTACTGGACTAACGATTATATTTGAACGAACAACCACCCTTTCAATGAGTAAAATGAAAACCCTTGGCCTGATGTTGCTAGCAACGATTTGGGCCCATCAAGCCTGCGCACAAACTGCCCAGGTGCAATTCATTCACAACAGTCCCGATGTAGAAATAGAAACAGTGGACATTTATGTTGACGATGTTTTGTTTTGGGACGACCTGTCACTGCATTACGCTACGCCTTTTCTTGATGTAACAGCCGATATTGACGTGATGTGGGCAATCGCGCCTGCAAACAGCACCAGCGCTGACGAAGCCATTTTGACCTCAAGTCAGATATTTACTGAAAACGAGCTCGCGGTGGTTATCATGAATGGGGTAGCTGCGGCCTCGGGGTATACGCCTTTACAGCCTTTGTCCTTGAGCGTTAAACACGGTGCTTCGTTGGCGGCCAATCAATCCAACCAAATAGATCTTTTGATGGCTCATGGCAGTACGGATTTACCTCAGGTGCAATGGACCTGGAGCGGTTCTACATTGCAAACTCCATTGCCATACGGACAGATAGGCGCTTCGTACATTAGTCTGGACGAAGACAATTACGTGCTTGAAATGCGCGATATAAGTAACAATTTGATCGATCAGTTCGAAGCTCCGTTGGCGAATTTCGGATTGGTTGGAAGTGCTGCAGTTGCCGTGTTGGCTGGCTTTAATGAACCGACGCTCAATTTTATGGGAGCCCCTCTCGGCCTGTGGCTTGCATTACCTGACGGTGGTATGCTCATTGAATGTCCTATCTACATTCCGCCCGTATACACACAGGCTCAATTGATACATGCTTCGGCTGATCCGACATTGGAAGTGATAGATATCTATATCGATGACGAGTTGTGGTTGGATGACTTTACGTATTTGACTGCTTCGCCATTTATCGATATTCAGGCTTTGGTGGATGTAGAAATGCTTATTGCACCTGGAAATAGTCAAAGTGCTGACGAGGCCATCGGAACGGTAGTCGTCAATCTACTGGATCAAACCGATTACGTGCTCACATTGAGTGGCAACCTCCAAGGAGATGGATATTATCCTTACGCGCCCTTGAGCATTCAGGCTTTCGAAGGTGCAATTTCCAATTCTACGCCTGGGCTTTCGGTTGATTTGATTTTCGTGCAAGCTTCAACAGATTTTCCTACATCGCAATTGCAGGAAAGCCAATTGCTCATGATCCCTCTAATCGAAGAATTCAGTTATGGAACGGTTGAAGGTTATTTGAATATCATCTATGCGGATTATGAATTGTCGCTTGTTGATCCAGTGAGTGGCGCAGTATGGGCTTCTTTTCAAATGCCGTTGACTTCACTTGCTCTTGGAGCCAGCACTGCAACGATTGTAGCTACAGGTTATTTGAATACTGCCGCTAATCAGATGGGATCATCCTTTGGAATGTATCTCGCTTTGGAAGATGGTGGTGCTTTGATTCCGCTGACATTTATTCAATCCCCCGCATTAGCCGAGGTTCAAGTGCTCCATAATTCGCCAGACCCAGCCCTTGCTACCATTGACGTTTATGTCAACCATGCTAAATGGATCGATGATCTAAGTTTCCGCAATTCGTCACCGATGTTAAACCTTCCAGTTTTGGGTTCGGCAGTAATAGGTATAACTCCTGGTTCTGCTTTTGACGATTCTTCAGCATCGGAGTGGACCTATGATTGGACAGATGCAAGTCGTGTCTCCTTAGTGTTGAATGGTTTAATGGAAGGAAGTACTTACAATCCCAATTTGCCGCTTTCTTTGACGGAATGCAGTAATTCTCTTACAACAATGGATCCCGATGAGGCATCTTTCCGCGTTGTGAATGGCAGTACCGACGGTCCAACATTTGATCTGCAATACACAACGGATGGCAGTGTATGGGTTGATAATTTGAGTTATGGTCAGGCGAGTGAATATTGGACCACAGAAAATATCGATCTGACAATGGATTTGACAACCAGCAACGGCGAGAATGTGTTGGCCAATTATGGATTACCAGTCGTTTCATGGGGACTAGCTGGACAGTCTCATTTGATTGTGGCTTCGGGATTCTACAATCCTGAAAACAACAACCAGGGTCCCGATTATGGTTTATGGATGTCAAGTGAGGCCGGTGGTGAGTGGATTCCCTTACCTCAGGAAATTATTCCATTGTATGAGGCTCGCGCCCAATTCATACACAATGTCGCCGACGTAACTGCTCAGCAGTTGGATATATACATGAATGGTTTATTGATTGCGGATGATTTGGATTTTCGTAGCGCTACGCCTTTTATCACTGTTCCGGCTGAAGTGCAAGTGACATTTGGTGTGGCTCCTGCCAATAGCGACGGTCCCGAAGACGCATTTATGTTTCTCAATCGAATATTCCAGGCAGATGAAATTCATTATGCGGTGTTTCATGGTATGCTGAGTGGAGTTGGATACAATCCTCAGCAATCGTTGGAGTTGAGTGTGTTTGAAGGCGCACGTGAAGAAGCGGTGAACCCGAACCAATGCGATATTATTTGTTATCACGGTTCAACCGATACACCGGCTATGGATATTTCTGAATTAACGCTCCCTATCACGGGCATGGTAGATAATTTGATGTATGATGGCTGGGGTGGTTTTGTGTCGTTCGAAGCTTTCGACGACTACGGCATCAGTTTGACAACCTTGAATGGTATAAGTTTGGGTGAATACGCATTGCCAGTTGGTACGTACAACTGGGCAGGACGCTCTGTGTTGGTGTTGGCGAGCGGCTTTTTGAATCCCGGAAATAACAATCAAGGGGAGGAGTTCGCACTGTATGCCATATTTTCCGATGGATCTTCTGTAGAATTATCGCCATTCGTGAACATTACAGAATCAGAGACTGTTGTTGAGCTATCGGTTTATCCTAATCCTGCTTCTTCGGTGTTGAATTGGAGTATTGAATTGGACAAAGCACAAAATCTTAACGTTGAATTGATCGACATCAATGGAAAAGTAGTATTTTTGGACCGTAATTTGTCTTGCGGATTATCGATGACACGTTCGATAGACGTGAGTAGTTTACCAGAAGGATATTATTTCCTTCGCATTCAAAATAGGCAACTTGCCAAAACCATTGGTTTTGGCCTCATTAAATAGTTGTAGAGAGTTAGTAGTGATGAAGGAACCTCTAGTCGAAAGATTAGAGGTTTCTTTTTTTATTTGAGTTTTTGCAGTGTTTCAGTCAGAGCACAAATCCCATTTTTGGGCATGATTTAGTTATCAGTTAAATGGATAAGCTCACACAAAAACAATTAGAATGAGACGTATATATAAACAATGAGAACTATTTGTTGAAATTCAAATTAAGGCATTCCGACGAATTTCATGAGTTCCCTCTCTACGATCGGGATGACAAAGTTTTCACGGTTCACAAGGCTTGGCCTAGAAGTTTCTCAGCCATAGGTAATCATCCTGGCCAAGCTATACTTATGACTTGTCGATTGTCTTCCCGAACCTCGGGTCAACTGAGGTGAGGGATCGCTCGCATTGTTCCGAAATCGCTCAGTGAAGGACGTAAACCGTTTATCCAGTTAAGTTATTCTCTCATTACTTCATCCCAAATGGACCAATGGTGTTAAATGAAATGCCGTTAAATCCAATGACATCAAATAGAGGAATGGAATGTCCGGTTGGTAGAATGAGGGTTTCGATTCCATTCAGCGATTTCAATATGGGCTCACCGTGAAAGTATATTTTTTGATCTTGTTGATTGGCGAGCGTAATGTTCTGTTGTCTTTGCATATTCTAATATTTGAATGATACAAAGATGAAATCCAATAAGATTGGAAATGTTAAGTCAAATACAACAAAGCTTAGTTGGAATGTTAATAATTTGTGGTGATTCCTTTGGAATATCAACACTATGAAGAATCTCTTTTGTTGTGCTCGGTTCATCGTTACATTAGCGCTATGTTGATGGAGGCGTGCAATATTGAGTGGATATCACCAGAGGAGTTGGATGAACATTTATCCATGGGTTGGTTTCGTGGTCGTGGTATATTATTCAAAGCTGGTTTGATATGTTTTGATGGCAAACTTCAGAGCACACTCAACGTGCGGATTCCTGTACATTCATTCGCTCCCAAAAAAACACACCGCAAATTATTGAAGCGCAATCGCAAACGCTATCGTGTCGTTTGGGGCACCCCACAATATGATGAGAGCCGCAATGTGATTTATCGTGAGCATTCAAAGAGGTTTAAAGAATACACGTACGAGAGCATAGATGATGCATATATGATGAATGGACCAGAGCGTCAATTTGAAGAGTACGAATGTTCGGTGTATTGTGATGATGAGCTGGTCGCTATAAGTTATGTGGATGTAGGAGCGCGATCCATGGCCTCCATAATGTGTTGTTTCAAAGAGAAAAATGCTGGAGACTCATTGGGTATTTATACCATGTTAGAAGAGTTGGAGTTTGCACGTAGTTTGGGTCTCGAATATTATTATCCGGGATATGTGATGGATGGCTCCAGTGCTTTTGATTACAAGCTGAGTTTGGCGCCTGTGGAATGGCTGACTGAGGATGGTAACTGGCGCTTAGGCAATAGAGATGTCATTCACAAAACACTCTTAAGCGAATTGCAGGAACGCATGCATGATCTGCATGAACGGCTATCGTTGCATGGCATTGATGCAACGTTGCGGTATTACCCATTTTTTGCAGCAGGATTCATCAATACCCCCTTTAATATGCTTGATTTACCAGCCTTTTTCCTTTGGCAGGGAGCAGAAAGAACTTTGGCGGCAGGGTATGATTTAGATGCTGGTCAATATTTGTTTTTTGAGCCGATCTACGTCCATGAATGGGACGAGTTTCGAATGCCTGGCTTATCCGATGAGTTTTTGTCCAACCCATTATACGAGGTACATTTCATAAAAGCAGATTATCGGGTGTATTTCGAGGATTTTTCCGCATTGTTTTGTGTACTTGAAGAAATCTCTCAAACCAATTCAGAATAATCTGGAATTGGGATAAAAAAAACCGCCCTATTTCTAGAGCGGTTTCATTACCTCAATATGGATGCGCATAGCGCAATTGGGTAAGGCACTGCGCCAAAAGTAAAATACTTTAAGATGAAATTGTGTTTTGTCACGACAAAAAGTAAATCATTCTTAGTTTCCTAATACATTTATATGAGGTTAGAATCTGGTGAGAAATTTTCCATTTTTCCTTTGTTGTAACAATAAATTCAGGGGTATTCGATTGAGTATTTGGTTTTGTATTTTTTTTAATACCTTGATATTTAATTAGTTGCTATGGATTTTCGTTTTGTCAGATCCTGGGGTTTTAATCCAATTCGAAGTGTGGATAACCGCGGTGCTGTTTAATGATTTCGACGTAGAATAACTCGATTTTTTGTCTGGGTATTTTGTTGATTTTAAGGGAAAAATAACAAAAAAGGAATGTAGAGCAATCTTGATGACAAGCATATAAACACCGGAAATGGGACTTGGATGTATTTAAAACGGATCACCTGTTTACTTCCTTTCAGCCCATGATATCAGTTCAAATGTGAAGGATGTACTGTGTCATTATGCAATAAAACTTGGCCAGCTCAATCATTCTCGGCTTAGCCGAGATGAAGGATCTTATGGATTGAAACGAAATTGCACATCGATGGGAAGTAAACAGGTAATCCGTTAAGGTTTAATGCAAAACGACAGTGTGTGGACTTGAAATATCTGAATTATTAAGGTGTGTGTTCTCAATTCAATTTTAATCCCGTAACATTGCGCAATGACTACGAATTATGCCTTTCGTGAAGGCGAAAAAGAATATTTTCAGCGCATTTTTGAACCTGCGCAACACATTGTTGTAACTACGCATAAGTCTCCCGACGGCGATGCCGTCGGCAGCTCCACTGCGTTAGTCGGAATCCTGCGTTCACTTGGCAAGTCGGTTACTCTTATCTTTCCTGATGCGCTACCTGATTTTCTCTTGTGGTTGCCTGAATTGGATGGACACTTGCTCTATGACCAACACACCAACGAATGTGATGCTGCGATTGATGCTGCTGATCTTATTTTTTCTCTGGATTATAATCGCCTGAATCGTGTTGGAAGCGCTTTGGAGAACAAGCTGCGTTCAAAAACAACAGATTTTGTACTTATTGATCATCACGAGGAGCCAGAAGGATTCGCCTTGGTGACGTATAGCCATACTAAAGCGTGCAGTACTGCTGAGTTGATTTATGCATGGTCAGAACAAATGGATTGGATGAACCACATCAATGCACAAGTTGGTACATCTATTTATTGCGGCATCATGACCGACAGCGGTAGTTTTCGATTCCCATCAGTAACAGCTTCAGTTCATCGCATTGTCGCAGATCTCAAAGATCGGGGAGTTGACCATGCGGCCATTCATCAGGCGGTTTACGATAGTAATTTGATCGATCGCATGCGTCTGGTGGGGTATGCCATTAGTGAAAAGTTGGAAGTCATTGAGCAAGGTAAAGTTGCCATTATTCATCTTACTAAGGACGAATTGCTACGCTTCCATTATCGGCAAGGTGACACCGAAGGTTTGGTCAATCAGGCTTTGAGTGTCAATGGCGTTCGTTTGGCTGCATTTTTTCGTGAAGGCAATAATGAGATTAAGATCAGCCTTCGTTCAAAGGGCAGCATTGATGTCAATCAATTCGCAGCAAAGCATTTTGGAGGTGGAGGACACAAAAATGCAGCAGGAGCCAATTCACTTATGCTTATGGATCAATTGATGGAATACTTTAAACTACATGTGTCGGAGGCACTATCTTAGGCCAATGAAAATGATCAACCTCTTGCTTAATCAGCGTTGCCGAATGCTGCTCGCTGGATGGATACTACTCGCCGGATGCAATGGGTGTAGCGATACTCGCAAATCACAACAAGAACAGGTGGTTACGATGGACGATTTGGTCCGCAACAACAAACGTGTGCACGAACAAGAAATGGCTACGATTGCGCAATTCGTTAAGGATAAGCAATGGCCCACAACACAAACTGCGACGGGTTTGCATTATTGGATCTATGAAAATGGTACAGGTGAACCTGCAAAAATGGAAGATGTAGTAACCCTAGCCTATCAGATTGAATTGCTGGATGGCACCAAATGTTATGAAGCTTCGGCTCAGGACCCCAAACATTTTAGAGTGGGCAGAGATAATGTGGAATCAGGCTTACACGAAATAGCGCAAATATTAAGAAAGGGTGATAAAGCTAAAGTGGTTCTTCCTTCGCATTTAGCTTTTGGTCTCACGGGCGACAGCAATAAAATTCCTCAAAACGCAACTGTAGTATATGATGTGCAAATTTTGGCCATCAATTGATATGCGCTGGATTGTGCTATTGGCAGCCATATGGGTGTCTTGTTCGGGTGTGCCTGAGGGTTTTGTGAAGCTCGATGAACATGTGTCTAAGAAAATGAACACCTTTGGCGCTGGGGAATACCGAGTAGACGAAAGCAAATACATCTTGTTGCGTTGGGAGCAAAAGGGGACTGCCACAGATACGGTTCGACTTTTACAAGAAGCACTTGTAGATACAGGTGCTTTGGCGGGTATTGTTTTGAATCAGATTATTCTCAAGGATCTATTCACTTTGGAAGATGGTGCTTCGCTTGAATATTTGGCGCCGGCTGGGGCATTCAAAGGTGGTGTAGGAAAACAAACTCAACATTTTTTCCTAACCATTGAAAAGTGTTTTCCCGATTATAAGGCTGCAGCACATTTTTTAGCTACTTCCGCTGCGGAAGGCCTACGGTCAGAAGAAGAATGTATGGATTTGTTTACAGCGCTTTATCCTGATTTGAATTGGTTGACCTTTAATGATCTTCGATTGGGTTTTAAAACACGAAATCCAGGCGACAGCATTCTGGTGGACCGCAATGTGCGCATTTCGTACAACACATTTTTGCTCGGTGGCGAACAACTGGACTCCTTGACTGAAATGGAATTTCCTTTCGGTAAATCGGGACAATTGCTTCCTGCCATGCAGTGGGGATTGGCCAAAATGCGCGAAGGGGAGGAAGCCATGATTCTTACGCCATCGCAATGGGCATTTGGTCAAGAAGGTGCCCCGCTACATAAGATTCCTGCGAATACCCCGTTGTATTGGAATGTGAAAGTTTTGGATGTTAGCGAGTAAAGAAAAATAGCCTGGTCATGGTGATTTCTTGAAAATAAGAATGTGTCACAGAGAACAGAATCGCAATGGCATCGTAAGAAGATAGAGCATGAAGTTTTTGAGAAAAAAAATAGTCATAGCAAGCGCCATTTTTGTCGTAGCCATAGGTGCAGCCTATCCTTTTCGATATGAAATTTCTGAGTGGCTACAGAATAAATTGGGCATTACATTACCTGAAGATCCCAGGCCTCCAGGAGTCAATGATTTGGAATGGTGTGAACGCAATTATAAGGAGGAGATGAAGGCCCTTAGCGCGAAATATGATGTTCCTTACGCGTATTTAATGGCATTGACTGTCCTTGAATGCAGCGGCAACAAACCGGCCGGTAATCGTTTCGAAAAACATATCATGCGTCGATTGGAAAAAATTCAGTCTGGAAATTCGATGCGTTTCGAGGGGATAAAAACGGAGCACTTAAAGGAACTCAACGAAGAAGGGTTAAAGAATTTGGCGACCAGTTGGGGACCATTCCAATTGATGGGTTATAAGGTTTTTCATTTGGACGCTGTGGTAAATGACCTGCGCGATGAAGAGTCAGCGGCGGAAATTGGTGTGCAATGGATTAAAAAAGAATACGGTCATTTTTTAAGTAAGGGCCGTTTTAAAGATGCCTTTCACTACCACAACACGGGCGACCGTTTTCCACTCAGTGGTCGACCCAAAACGCACGATCCGTACTATTGTTCCAATGGTCTCAAATTCATGAAATATTTTGAATCCAGAAAATGAATGAAGATTAAGGATATGGCAAGTCTTCTGTCTCCAGCGTTTGCAGCATAATAAGAATAAAAAAACCGATTCAATTGAATCGGTTTTCCTTTGTTATATCAATTGTATTAGAAAGGCAAGTCATCTTCCACTGTGTCGTTGAACGTGCTCACTGGAGCCGCCGCTGCTTGAGGTGCATAATTCGATGGCGCAGATTCGGTAGCTGTGGCTGCACCAGCATTTTCGATTTTCCATGCTACAAGGCTGTTAAAATATTTGCCTTGCCACTCACGGCCACGAATGTCAAAAAGCACTTTTATGCGATTGCCAACTTGAAGCGAGTTAAGCAAAGCACCCTTGTCTTTGAGCAATTCAAATTGTATAGTTTGTGGGTATTGTTCTTCTGTAGTGAGTACAAATTCACGTTTGGTGAATCCGCCATTGAATGTTTTTTCTTCGCCGATGACGGTCAATTTTCCGATTAATTCCATGTCTTGGTAATGTTATAAAAGTGTCGCTAATTCAACGCTGCTAATATCGGGATTTCCGCGACAGTATTCTTATTCAGCCATCATAACTTGTCAACAAATCACTAAAAGAGAACGGGGTTTTCAATATCCATGGTGTGCCAAATCTGACCCAATTTGTTTTACTTTTAGCATATGAATCTAAACAAGCAGTTGTTGGCCGTAGTGTTACTCTTTTCAACGCTACAGAGTGATGGGCAAAACATGAATTTATCGTCGGCTATGCTTTTTGAAGGCGAACCATTTATTGCTCAGCATCCTTCGAATCCGAATCACCTCGTTGTGACATGGATGGGATTTGTTTTTAATTCGGGTACTGGGCTGTCGATCAAAACGAAAGTCACTTTCGATGGTGGTCTGACATGGTCCAATACGGTCGCCCTGCCACATGAAGATGAAAATTACGCAGCAGCGGATCCCAGTTTGGCTATTGCCAGCAATGGAGACGTGTTGTTATGTTACATCGATCATGGCGAGAATCCTTACGGTGGTGGGGTCTATGTACGCAAATCAACGGATGGTGGCCTGACCTGGGGTGATGCCATATTGGCCGTAGATATTTTTGCAGACGGTGAAGAGTATCCTATTGATAGGCCATGGTTTGCGATGTCGGCAAATGGCCAATATGTTTATCTGACCACCATGCCTCCTTCATTTGTGCCAGCTCCGAATCGACCGTATTTGTTTCAGTCCAATGATGGTGGCTCAACGTGGTCCAATTTCGAATATGTGGATGGACCAGGTGGTTTGGTAGGTAGTCTCGTTGGTCGTCCAATGGCCGCTCCAGCTATGGGTGAAAACTATGCGTATACACTTTATCCGTCTTATGTTTTTAGTCAAAATCCGCTGCCAACCATGCTGCTTTCTCGTCAGGCGATTGGTTCTGATCAAAGGGAATATTTTACAGCACTGGCAGCAAATAGTACTTCTGAACCAGGATCTGCTAAAATGGGATATAAATTATTGGTTGATCCATCGGACGAAAATCACATCACCGCTGCTTTTATCGTAGGCGAGGGAAGCGACCTCGATGTGAAGGTGATAGATACGTACGACGGTGGTGCAACATGGACGGATCCAGTCCGTGTTAATGATGATCCTGTCGGCAATGATAGAATGCAGGACTTGGTTTGGGCGGATTATGATGCGGATGGTGATTTGTGTGTGGCGTGGCGCGATCGCAGGAACGCTGATGCACCGGGGTATGAGCAGTCAACCGAGATCTATGCGGCATATCGGGCTTCTGGTAGTGCTATTTTTTCTGCCAATTTTGCCTTGACCACGGGCAGTACGGAGCATCAGGCTGTTCTCGAACAGAATGGAAATGATTTTATGTCTTTGGCTTTTCACGCCGATACGCTGCATGCGGTTTGGGGCTCAACCATAGATGGCAGTTTGGATATTTGGTATGCTCGTCGGGCCATAGAGGATGTCATTAACCACGTACCAGTACTGATTCATAGCGAGTCCAAGCAATTCAATGCTTATGCGTCCGGTGCGCAGATATGTGTTGAGACATACCACAATAAAATGCTATCAGCTGTCGAATTGAGATCGGTAGATGGCAGATTGGTTCATTCTTGTCAGCCTCTTCAATCCAAAGTGGAGATGCCCAAGGGGGGGGTGAGCAGTGGAACAATGATCGTTGCTGTGTGTATAGATGGTACATGGTATTCTCAAAAGTTGATCGTGCGTTGATTGAGTTGTTGACCGGACCTCAAGAGGAGTCTTAAGTGTTAGGCAGGAAAGAATTTTCATTTATCGTTGAACGATATCCAATCACCGCTGTATCAATGATCATAAATTAGCCGCATAATGAAGTGCATTTCAGTCTTTCTGTTGACCTTTCTTACCGCATTAATTGCTGCAGCACAATCAAACGGTGCTGGGGCTGCTCCTGCAGCTGCGGGAGAGGCCCGCGCTGCTGCTCCGGTAGTCAGTTTGGAATGGGAGTCGGATTCTCACAATGATATGGAGAAGTCGGCGGATGTGTGGGAAAAGCTACTCGAGGCCAATTCGACCAATGAGGAAGCATGGTTGAATTTCTACAAGGCCAGGCGGGCAATGGCCTTGCTAGAGGATGGAGCAAAACCAGGTAAACGCAATCAATCTGAGCTCAATACCATTATTGGACGGATGTCCAATGCCGTTCCTTCCAGTTATGCTTTTAACTATTGTAATTATGTTAATGGCAATAAATCAGACGAGTCGTTTGCTTACTTGAAGAATGCCATTGCTTTGAGACCCAATGATAAGGAATTGTGGGATGATATGTTGTGTAATGCTGTATTATCTGAAAATACCAACGAAATCAAAAGTTGGGTGAAAAAAATGAATGATGCACGTTTGTTCACATGGGGCGAAGTGGAATACAATCGCAATACCCTCAACAGCGTCGAACAAAATGGCGTACTGTTAACCAACGGTAATGTAGATACAACACCACTTTACATGTTGCAAAGCGAGGGTTTTCGCACGGATGTCATCATTGTTTGTCTCGATTGGATTGGCAGTGCGCGTTACCTTCATTTGCTCGAGGCTAAACTTAAAGTATCACCTGGTGTCATAAAACTGAATGATACACAAGCCACCTACAATGCGGTAATGAACCTTGGAAAAAAACGCGCAGTCTATACAGCCCTTACTGTTCCAAAATCACTAATGTCATCCTACATCAGTCAACTGTATTGTACCGGATTGGCATTGAAGTATAGCGAAACACCGATCAATAATTTGTCTTCATTGGTTTACAACTGGGAATCATTGTTTCAAAAAAATTATTGGTCGTCAAGTGATGCTCTAACGAGAAACTATTTGCTGCCCGCACAATTGTTATTGAGTTACTACAACGCGAGTGGCGCCAAGGATAAATCGGCCGAACTCCAAAAATTGATCGAACAAAAGAAGCGAATTCCACTAGAGCCATACATCCAGCGCTGAGATGAATAAAGCTTTGCATTCCAAATACCATTTGCACACGGACGAGGCATTGATGCAACTCGTTGGGGAGAGGAATGGACAGGCGTTTGAGGCATTGTACGATCGTTATGCTAAAAGATTATATAATTATTTTCTTAGGATGTTGTGGAAGGATCGAGAGAAGGCAAGGGATTTAACTCAGGATTTGTTTGCAAAAATTGCCGATAAACCGGAGTTATTTGATCCAACGCGGACCTTTACTACCTGGATATATAGCATAGCACACAATATGTGTAAAAATGAATATGCCAAACATGAGGTTCGCTCACGAGTACATAAAGACATCAAATCGGGAGACTCATTTACGGTGCTACCGATGGGTGGTAAGGATGTAGATCGTTCTGAATTCATGCAAAAACTTCAAGAGGCATTGGATGAAATGGATGAAGTGAAGCGAACGACCTTTATGCTTCGTTTTGATCAGGAGTTGACGATTCCTGAAATTGCGGAAGTGATGCAGTGCAATGAAGGGACGGTGAAATCAAGAATTTTTTATCTCCTCAAAGATTTAAGTGTTAAGCTCAAAGCTTATGAGGGCATTTTGTTTTGGTTGTGCAGTTGGTTGATGAGTGGTTTATAAACGAAATAGAAAAATGAAACGAATACAAACATATCAAAAGGGCGATCCTGAATATTTAATTATTCAGAAGCAATACCACGAGCTTCGTGAAGAGGAGCGCGCGGAATTGTCCGAATGGGTGCAGTCCAAGGAGGATTATGATCGCATTCGGAAGGTACTATTGGAGTTGCATGATGATCAGGAAGAGTGGTTAGAGCCAGAAGCGGTTATCAAGAAAAACTTGATGCGCAAATTTGAAAGTGAAGAGAAGGGAGGTCGACTGATTTGGCTGAATAGTATTTTTTTTACTCCTGGTGAGAAATTGAGCAAACAGCCGATTGTCCGGTATGGTATTGCAGCTGCTTGTGTGATTGGTTTGGCGGTTTTTTTCATTCGCCCAGAAACCAACAACGCCCCTGTAGCTGAAAACTCAAGTACAGAGCAGTCCATCGAGCATTCCGATTGGGCAGATGCTGGTACAGATAGTGTTGCGGACTCTGACACCTTGAGGGTTTTTGCTGAGGTTAAGTCTGAAATGCCTATGGTTCCACCGGCACCAATTAGTAAGGAATATAAGTTCCAGGAATCAGAAGAAATTCTACTCAGGGATGAAATTGTTTCGCGTTCAGTAGCTGACGCCTGTGAAGGACCTCCTCCTGCTGCGTTTAAGTCTGAAGAGAGTAGGCCTGCATTGGTCGAAGAAGCGAGTAAAGATGCTGAAATGAACACCACAACAATGAGTGAGCCTACAATTAAGCGAAATGAAAGTGTGGCTGCCAGAAAATCGTCAACTGACGTTGTTGCCCATTCTCAAAATATAGACTTGAGTGTGAGCATGGTTGATGCCAAAAAACTATTGGATGAGCTCTTCACTGCCCGTTAATTAAAGCTGACGTAACGCGCAGAACAATGGGATTAAAAAATACTGGAGATGGTTCGTGTGTAATGAATTTTGCCCTCGTGATCTTTAATGGTGATTGTCAGTGTTCTTTCTTTAAGTGGGCCAGAAAAATCGAGAATTGCAAAATGTTGTGTCGGTACTAATGTGCCATCGACGCGCAAAGTATTGTTCTCCTTGCTGATGTCATAGCTGCGACTTGTTAATGGTGAAGTAGTGAGATCGTAGATCACATTTCCATTTTTCAATGTCAGCATACTCAACTCTCCGCAATGCCGATCTCCTGTGAGAAATACGACGTTTTTGATGTCGTTAAGTTCGATCAGATCGATGATTTTTTGACGTTCTGCAGCGTAGGTGGAATAATTTTCAAAGCCCACATGGGTGTTGAGGAATTGGCCACCCAAAGCCACCATTTTGAATGGCGCTTTACTCGATTTTAAAGCCGTGATCAGCCATGTGAGTTGTTCATCCCCCAGCAGAGTAGGGGCATCAAGTCCTTTGAGATCAGCTGGCATTTTGTGGTAACGATTGTCCAAAAGGAAGAAGTCAATATCACCAATGGCAAACGAGGTGAATATTCCACGTGTGTCAGAAGTTCCGGAGGATGGATTTGCCCAATAGGTATTGAATGCATCTAATGCTGCATCCTTAAGGGCATAACTACCGTTGCTGTCGTTTGGCCCAAAGTCGTGATCGTCCCAAATGGCGTAGTTAGGACAAGCAGATAAAAGATGCTGCATTTCAGGCAACTTGCGAGCATGTTGGTAGCGTAGAGCAATGCCTTCGGCCGAACTGTAATCCACTTCCCTCAGGTATATGTTATCACCCAGCCAAAGCATCATATCTGGTTGTTGTGCTACTATGCTGTCAAAAATGGGGTAGTTTCCTCCGTATCCATTGCCAGGACGGTCGTATGCTGTTTCATTGATAAATGCGCAACTTCCAGCCACCACGCGGAGTGCAGGTGGATCGGTGCGATATTGCCATAACGGTTGCGTTGTAAATGAATATGTCGTTTCAAAAAGCCCTTTGCTCGCGGCCGATGCGATTTGGTAGTTGTATGTGGTTCCGGGTTCTAAACCCGTCAGAATAAAACGGTGGATATGATGGATGTCATCAGAAGTTCGGGCATTGAGGTGTTGCCATTTGGTAGGCTGTCCTTCCGGGTAATATCGAAGCACTACTTCTTCTGTTTGTTCGCTCTGGACAACAATGTAGGCCGTTCGCATGTCTACATGTCCCAATAGCGGTCCATAAGCTGCTGCAGGTGTTAGTGCAAGAAATAGGAACACCATGAAAAAATAGGAGGATAGAGAAAGAGGCTTCATGGCTGCAAGATCGTTGAAAATCATTCAACTTGGAGGTTAATGTGATTTCTTGCATTTTGGCACCATTAATCTAGCACGAGTGTTCCGGCGGTGAGGTTTAGAAAAAATGCGTTTTAAAGTGAACAAATCCATTCGTTTTTCGTTAAAGCCAATCGCGTAGATAGAATCGGTGAATGGCTCGTTTCCGAATTGTGAATAAGGTCAACTTTTTGTTCTCAATTTGGTTGGTAGAAGGCGATGAGTCGAATTATCTTGCGCAAGATTTAGAAATCAAGTCCCAATGTCTTTTTAGAGGCT
>JBDKJN010000451.1:0-5990 GCA_039796595.1 Bacteroidota bacterium | reverse complement strand
GCTGATTTTCCGCATAAACATAGTACTTTTTTAGCCCTGCCCACGACTTAACACTCAAAATGTTATGAAACGACCCGTGATTCAAAAAAACGAATCCGATTCAACCAATCCATTCAAATTTGAACCAAAATAAGAACTGGAATACAATTCTATTTCCGAATGGACGAAAGGAGTTGAAATACAGGACGCTAGCAAAAAATTGAAAATTTGCATTCTTTCCAAAAAATCCAAAAACTTTAAATCTTCCAGTTTCTTTAGAACTTTTGGCTAACGAAAATCAAAATTGTTCTACGTTTAGAACATTCCAGCAATTCGAACTTCAAAATGTTCTATCCATAGAACAAAACCAAAATCCAAAACTCGAAATGTTCTAAATCATTGGTGCTTTTCAAAATACTTGGCAGAAAAAAACCCCTGGTCATTCAACCAAGGGTTTCTCATTACACTCTCTAAAACAGGTCGATTACGACCTTGCACTTTTGGTATCTTTCAAAAATTTTATCGCACTTCGGCGCTTGGATAGGGTTCTATTATGCGTTCGTTTTTGTGGAGTCTTTTGCTTATTTGGGTGGAGGCCCGTCTTTTGGACCATGCCCTGCCAGTACAAGAACTCGCAATCCGATAGGTACATTCTATATTGCGCAGCCTCCAATTTTTTTTGAATTTCTTGTATTCGCCTCACCAACATTTGGGCAGATTGTTCGCAATGTCTCGCTTCCGTTGCTCTTAGCGACTGGCCAACCTCGGTGATGAGATACAATCCTTTTTGCGCGCTAGCTATTTTGTCTTTCAAATCCAAAATTACTCGCTCGAATTTCATTTGCTCAAATGCAAGGTTCAGCAAATTCTTTGCGATCTGCTTTTTACTCACGGGGTTGCTCTCCTTCTTCTCAGTCAATCCCCTCCCCTGCATGGTTTGATTGACTCGTGCCTTCGCCGCTATCCATTGGCTCAATTGCTGTCCGCTCAATTCCTGGTGTCCGCTAGCGGCCTTTCGCATTGCCGTGTAATTCAAACCAAAGATGTCACAAAAGGTTTTTAAGCTCAGCCCCAAACTCGCGGGTAGATCATTGATATCGTCGTTTTTGAAGGTTTTCATCGGGAAATGGGTTTAGTTCAATTCGTGGTCTAAGAAATAAATAAAGCGGTACCAGGGATTGATCAATTGATGGGGGTTGGTTTTCCCATATCTCAATTGCTCCACCGGCCCAGGCTGGACAAAGGCTCCGTAATCAATCTGAATCTCATAACCCACTAGTTTTTGTATGCACCAGATCAATGCTTCTTCACACTGGTGCAACATCGGGTATCGCAGGGCCAGTTGATTGGTTTGTTTGGCTGTCCGGTAATGCACCGCAAATAAATAATCAGCTTGGGCAGCAGCTCTATAAACCGCGCGGATGGATATTTGAATCTGTTGATACAGCTGGCGATAATGCGCTACATATTGCCTATATACTGCTCTCGTTATTGGGGTGTTCATGGGATCTTTTTTTTCAATTGAATAAAAAACCCAGTGGAACATGGTCCACTGGGTTCTTTTTTGGGTTTATGCAGCCAATTGCAATTTGCGGGCTTCAACGTCAGCGATAAACGCATCGGTCACTTCCAACTGCTGTGCGACCTGGTTGATCTCCATTTGGCGGCTCAACACCGAGGTGATGCCATAGTTTTCTGCACGCAGATTCATGTTAAAGATCTTCAACTCCAAGGTCATCTTGCGACGAATCTGAGCGTTGCGGGCATCGCCCTCCGTCATCTGCGCAATCGACGCCTCGACCGATTGCAACTCTGTGGTAGCAGCCAATAAGTCACTGGCGAATTCCACTGAACTTTCGGTCTGATTGTTCAATTGATAGTTGAGGGTAGTTTGACGGTACTCCAACGTGTTCTTTTCGTCGTTGGCCATGTTTAACAACGCATCACAATCGGCAATCGTTGTTACAAGATTCAATGAATAGTTCATTTTTTTGAGTTTTTAAAAATTAATAGTGTATGAATTTGAATTTATTTGATCTGCGCAACTCTATTGGCTTCCGCATCTATTAAAACCCGAAGTTTGGTGCACCGGTAGGCGATGTTGGGACATAGCAATAGCTGCTCGCCTGTGGCCTATCGCGGCGAAGGTGGGGCAATGAGATGCAGTCAACCCGTTGAGGTGACGCGATAAAATACGAATTGAATGAAAATTAGGCGGCTTCGTTGATAAGCTCCAGCTTCCGCTCGCTGAGTAAGGCGATGAAGGTAGCGTTGAGTTGGAGTTCTTGATCAATACGCTGGATGTCGTATTGTTTTTCGAGCATTCCGAGTATCCCCTGCCCTTCGACCCTTCTGGAAAGAGTAAAAATTTTGAGCTCAAGTTGCATGCGACGTTTGATCATGTCGTCCTCGGTTTTCCCGGGTGGCAAGGCTTCAATAGTCGCCAGCGTAGAAGCCAGTTCCGATTGAGCGTTGGTGAGTTCCGCTTGAGCCAGAGTGGCCGCCTCCATGGCATCGTCGTAGTCGCGGGTTAAGGAGAGTCTTTTGAACTCGAGGTCCGATTGGGTTTTGTTGGCCGCAAGCAATGCGTTATCGCATAACACGACCGTGTCGATGAGATGAATGGTAAAATCCATTTTGAGTAAATTAAATAGTTTATAAAAAGTGAGTTGATGAAATACCGCTTCGAAAGAACATCGTTTTGTTTTTTGTCCGCTTCAAATACTCCTTTGAAACTACCGTGCCAAAATGTTATGCGTGCGTTAATTTTAACTCAAAAGGAAATTAGATTTTAGATCGAATAATGAACCAGGCTATGCAATTTGCCTTTGGGACTGGTAAAGGTTTGGATATCCATGTCACGTATAAGTCCTATTTCCAATCCTACCTATCAATAAGATTTTATGTGCGGTGAAGTGCTACCCCAATCATTTTTTTGGTCTGTGCTTGGCGATTTGTAAATCCGTTGGAATGAAAAAAATAAATCCATGTTTCTCTGCCAGTTTTGCCCAATTGATTCGAGAAGGATCCGCCCGGTTCCACGGTTGTACCTTAGCATGTGCTGTGAGATACTTCAGTGAAGGAAGCGTAGTTTTTAAGTGAGCCAACAACTCGTTCAGTGCTTCCATTTGTTTGACTGGATAAGGTTCGGGATTCGCATTACGCTGAATATTGGCAAGTGAAATACCAATTGAGGATTTATTCAACCCCAATCCACCAGGCGCTGGTATAGTGCTTCCCGTATGAAACGCATGTCCTACATTGGGAACACACTGATATATGATGGGTTCGGTATTCTGAGCGTTTTCGCTTTTAGCTGTATCACGTGCATCACGGGCTATAATGTAGTGATAGCTCAAACCAACACCACGTAAATGGTTGATACTGCTTCGTGCTGTACTGCCCGCCGTGGCGTGCAGTACAATAATTTCGGGCTTGTTGCTCCGTTGACGATGCGCCAGTGGCGGATCTAACTGTATTATGTTCATAGCTATGAGTTTTGAATTTATTAATGCATTCATAGTGCGGTCAACGATCATATGATTTGAGTTGACCCGAATAAAGTGAATGGTTTAATTCTATAATTAAATACTATAATATTTATGTTGCTTTCAAGTCCTTTCTTGAAGGCTTACCCACTTTTTATGATGCTAAGAGTCAAGTATTATTCCTTACGAATGGGGAATGGTTTCCATGAGTTCTGTTCTTTCATAGTAGTCGAGATCGATCGCACGGACTTCCTCCTGTCGTGAAAAGATCGTGCTAGCCGCTTGCCGCAGCAGGTCGGATAAGAGCGTTGTGGTTGTAATTCGCTCTATGACCTGGTGTCCGAGCACCTCCATAACATCAATAGTGACGGGAAGGACGTGCTCTCCTGTGTTTTTATATCCGGTCATGAGTTCTTTATCGAATTTTTCTTCATCCCAATGGGCGAGTGCAGTTCCTGAACCACCATCTAATTCGACTCGCATTTGACTGAGTTTTTCCAATCGCTTAATGGCATCTTTTTTAAATACGCCTGTAGAGTGGTTAAATAAATTGGTCCATTCATTCCACCCTATTCCAAGGGTATGTCCGATCTCATGAATGATCGTTCCGGCAATTTCATCGCTGGAAAAATCGCTGAGAAACTTTGTGTTGAATTCTACATCTCCGTACCGGACTCCGTCTTTTTCGAAGGGCATGTATGCTCGGGCTATGGTATTCCCGGATTGAGTGAATGTTCCGAGGCGGATAACGATAGAATATTGCGGAATGATGAAGCGATTCCAGAAGTTACAGGCAACGCGAGATGCTTTTTTAAGCTTGTTACCGCTATCTGAAACGATTTTGTATGTGATGAGATTGACGGGAGCAACTGCGTCTTTTTTGGTGGTCGATATGCCTTTTTTGGTTGGTGAAAAGCTTTGAGCTTGAATGAGGAAGGAGATGGTATGTTGGATAGTTTGCAGGCGGCTTATTTCTAGTTCGGAGAGCGCTCGTGCTTGAACTTGTATGTGTGCGGCTTCTGATTTCAATACTTCGATGAGCTCGTCAATTGTTTTGGATGCATTGCGGGCTTTTTCGAAGTCGGTTTGCTGCGCTACGAATTTCTCCCTGTCTTTTCTGAGGGCTTGCATGAGTTGGCTTTCTGTGCCTTCCTCCTGCTGGTTGGTCGATGCGAGGGGTGTTTGGCGGCTAAACCCTGCAAAAAACTTGAGCTTGGTGGCATTTTCAATTTCTTCGATGCTTGATGGATAATCATCGGGGAAAGAGCTTCTTGGGGCATCTTGGGGTATGATGAAGCAGTCGATTTTTGCGCTCGATAGTGTGTCGAAGGGATATCCGTTTGGCTGGACGGCTATGCAGAAGTATGAGCTGGGGACGGGAAGATTTTTGCCATTGCCACGACTGATGGATTGTGGCTCCTCACCGAAGATGGGTCCGACGATAACAAATACGTGGTCGTTTTGGCTTGTATCTTGTACCTCACGGAGTGCATTTTCGAGCTTTAGCCATACACCACTATTGAGGGAGCCGTATTGGGGGCTCATGTTTGACATCATGAATGTTTCCATTTGAGCAAGTCGACCGTACTGACGGTTGATCACTTCATTTGGTGTCATATGACCGACATTGAGTTGGATGCCTCCAATTTTTCCGAATGTTTTTCTCCCGATCCGAAGCTCATCGCTGAGGCGCATGTCGTCATAATAATAAAGATCGCGCTCATAGTCTACATCCTTGGAGGCAAAGGCTACCCGGTAAGCTGACCAAGCCGGCTGAAGTGTCGCGGGTGAGTAGCCCACAACGTAACCATGGTTCACTAGAATTTGGATGGGGTTGTTTGGGTTGGTGTTTTCGGGCGCGCCTCTCCAGAGGTGAATGTCAATGAGGTGAGCCTGGCTGGCGCATAGTGGGTGAATGGTGGTGTGATTCATGAGGTGGTTAATTAAGATTGATAATTTTTAATAGAACTCACGCTTCTCCCCTTCCTTTCATGTCTCCCCAGAAAACTTGAAAGGATTTAGGTGAGTGGTATTTATTCCTTCTCTTTCCAGAATCCAGAGTATAGGTTGTAGCCGAAGCCTATGCCTAACCACAGTTGATTGTTGTGATCCCAGTAATCGCTTTTGGAGCCAATACCTGTATCTATGCCCAGATGTAAGCCTATGCGGAATTTCTTATAGGCCAACATAGTGGTCAAACTGCTAGAAAATAAGCCTATTGTTGATTTTTGTGGAGTAGGTAGTTTCTTTTCGGACCAAGCAGTATTATGTTCATCCAATTCTTCTGTTGAGAAACCAAAGGTGAATCCAAAGGTCAAATTAAAAGGTTGCGAAACGGATGTTTTTGAGCCGTCATATTCGTACCTGATTTTACCAAAGGGGCTATAGCCGATATATAAGCCTGCATTAAAATCAGAAGTAAAATTCTCATACTGTGTATTTGTACCAAGTCTTGCTTTAAATGGTATGGTGACGGCACCAATTTGACATGCTGCCTGATCGATGGATAATACTTCGTTTTTT
>JBDKJN010000450.1:0-6269 GCA_039796595.1 Bacteroidota bacterium | reverse complement strand
AAGTAAAATATCGATTGATGTCATGTACAATTGAAAAGCAGGATAACCTGCCCCATATTGTTCTTGAGTATGATGAATCAGTAAATATTTTCCTGTATCACCCGGAAAAGGAATGAACAGCGCATTATTAATCATAGGCAGGCCATAAACCCAAGAAGAAGCGCCTGTTCCGGGATTCAATCCACTCCCATTTAACATTGTATCATTATTGGCATTGGCAATCCAAATACCATTCGTACTCATCAGGAAATTTCCCTGAGCATCACAAATAGTGGCTTCTGTGCCTTTAAAGGGCATTTTTCTATTCTCGGTTGTATGCACATAACTAGTAGAATCAAAAATCATTCTTCCCTTCAAATTTTGAATGAAGTTATAACTGCCTAATAACCACACATGATTATAAAATCCCTGACTCATTGCATTTTCACCAATAAGACATAGAAGTAGAACAATGAACCTTTTTTTCATTTGATTATCATTAATTTCTCAGATTCAAATTCACCATTTTGTTTAATCATATTTACGGTATACAAACCATTGGCTAATTTTTCTGTTTCTAATACCAAGCTAGACAATTGGTGATTCACATTTCTGCTTTCGACAACTCTGCCTTCACCATTTATAATTTGAATAAGATAATTTGAGGCGGGTGGTTGGTTAAAAATCAACTGAGTTTGATGCTGTGCAGGATTAGGAATCAATATAAAAAATCTAATTTCATTTGGGTCAATTACATTTCGCTTCTTACGATAAATACCCATTTGTGCGCAAACTCCTGCATCATCGTAGATGATACTATCATTCACCTTACGTATTATATTTCTTGCTCTGAAAACCGCCTCACCGCCGGCGGATGGACATTGTTGCGCAATGGATAAAATATTGGGATATTCACTTGCCAATATTGAGTGGCCCAGTTGTTTATAGCGTAAATAAATGTCATTTAAATATTGTTCGTTGATATCCGGTGCTTGTTCGCCTGTAATTCCATAGTTTGCCAGGTCTATTAGAATGTTCGTGCTATTAATGGATTGTTGCTTTGAAGATATTGCCGAACTCAGTTGGTTACGATAAGCGTTTTGAGCTGCTACCAGGTTGGCTTTAACTTCAAGCAAATTTGTATCCAGTGTTTCAAAGAATAAACTATCGATGAGTTGCATACTATCCTTAGCGATACCCAATTGCTCTTTGATAAACAGGTTTGTTTGAATGAAAGAACTATCGTTTGAATAATTATCATACATTGATTGTTTAATCACATGAAGTAAGCCAACAGACTCTATACTTTTATCGTTTACGTATTGCAAATAAGCTGGTTGAAGTGAATCCATTTCCAATATCAGCTCCTCATAAACTAGTTGGTTGGCAATCGTTTTCGATTCGGGTATAAATACTGTACTAACGGCACTATCTTGGATTACCATTTGGCGAAAATGTGCATCACCACCACCACCTGCCACAGCTGAATTACAAGTCTGACTTTGTAAACAATCAAATGATGAACCAATTGTCTGAGGATCAAACCACCCTTGATCATTCACATAAAAGGGACTTAAAGTTGAATCGGTCGGTATTAGCGGATTATGAAAATTGATCGTGCTGTTTGTTGTAAAGAGTGAGTTTAAAAGTGCTTGAGGTGTTATTGTATTCAAATTTACTGCTCCGAAATTACTAACATACCTTGTTGAATCCAACCAGATATTACCATGGTAAACTGATCCCAGTGTAACAAAAGGTTGCAGGCCGATATTCGCCTCGGTATTCAAATACAATCCGCACCAGGCATTGCCCATGTGGTTGCCTTTAAAAGAGGTGTTTTTATTGGCTGCTCCTTCAAAACGGAAGGAATAACCTGTTGAATCGCTGCTATTGCATTGGATTTGGTTGTTGGGCGATTGGGCTATCCTGTATCCATAGCGGATTGTATCATTTATATTCAACTGATATCCTTTCCCACTTACAGTATTACAGGATATGGTATTGTCACTTCCTCCCAAAACGTTTACACCAGTAGTAATAGGTGCTGTGTTTATTCCCTTTTCCATCGTAACTCTGTTGTTACTGATCAGGGAGTTGGATATGCCAGATCCTTGTATTCCGGCGCCAGCATTTTTTATGGTTACTGTATTGTTATTGATCGCATAGGTATTGGTAGGAGTTCTCACAAACTCTGCCGCTCCAATTCCTATACCTGCTTTGTAGCCATTGATGTTTATGAGATTATCCTCAACTACAATTTGATCTCCACCATTGTTATCATACAGGTTAATGCCATAGTCGGTCGCTTTGATCGTATTGGCAATGATTGATGAAAATATTCCCGATGAACCCTGATTGACTTCTATCCCATAACGCATGGAGTCCATTTTACATCCGCTGATACCTACGGCAGTGTAGGAGGCATAAATTCCTGTTCTGGATGAAATGACATTATTCATTCCGCTCGGTACAGGGAACACTTTTAATCCCGATGGAATACCACTAACTTCTAAATCGCCTTGAACAGAAATCGCACTTCCATTCTCATTGCCACCGGTATGATAAAAACCAGTCAATTGAATATTACTAAAGGAACAGTTACGCACCGCTATTTCACTACGGAATGCTCGTACTCCATTATTCATATTGTTAAATGTATTCATGGCAAGGTCCTCTCGCCCGATATCAATGTAAGCATCGTTCAGGAAAACACCCGCAAAAGGAATTACCCCATGTGCGGGTTGACCCTGATAAGAAGTTTTGAATCCGGAGGATGTCATATCGAATGTGACTCCATTGAGCAATAGACTACCTCCAAAGATAGAAGGATAAACCTCAGGATTGTAAATTCCTGTAACATTGTTTTCAAAAAGGGACTGATTTATGGATGCATTTCCGTTTTGCCCCAGGTCAATCCCGGTTTGAGCATCCCGTAAGACTACGTTGCTTTCAAACGAAATTGTCCCTCTATCACGAATCAGCATCCCCTGCCACATGGTATCACAACCAGAAAAAGTGGTGTTAAATGCATTTAACTGATTGCTTCCTAATAGTTGAATAGAGGCTCCGGCTGCTGCTTCGACTATGCAGCCTTCAAAACTTATATCTTGGTCTACATAAAAGATTCCTGCAATGTAAATATGCTTATTGACGAAAGCTGAACCATAAGTTGAAGCAGAACTGTCATTACGAAATACTATTGTTGAGTCATTGATACAAGGATTTGTCACTTCCACGCAAATCGAGTCAATGCCTATAAAATTGTTACCGTACAAATAGGCCACATTCGTATTGACATTCTGATCATTCGAACAGTCTCCAACATTTAAAAAGTAACCGCTGACAATTATTGTAACTGTTTCATTTGCAGAGAGAGTATCCTGAAAATATCCTTGTGGAGGGATTGAGGAGGTAAGCACAAAGTTAGAAGGTAAACTATCTACAACAGCCACAATCTGATCCGAACCATTGTTGGCCGAAATAATAATATAAAAATCCAACGTATCCCCTGCCGGCACCGGATTCTGAGAGGCCGTTTTGGTTACAGTAAAGCAGTTGGTGCATTGGTTGCCGGAAATGAAAACCGGAGTGCTATAGCTTGCCGTATCCGATATCGTATCCCCACAGAAAGTAATGCCATAGAATAGAATATCGGGTAAATTACTACTATTACCTACAAAATTACAACCCGGCCTAAAGTGAACTTTTACAGTTAAGCACTCTCCGGCAGCAATTGCTGAGTCACTTAGATAATTATTGTAGTTGATAGCTAACAAATCAGCGGTTGTAATTGGCCAGGTTTGAGAAATTGAATCAAAACTAAGTTGGACAGAATCGGAAGCCGATGTGTTCCGCATACATGAATTGCTAATCCATACTCCAATGTTTTCAAGACCGGCTACAGTATCGTTCAGTTGTATAAAAGCCGGATAAACATATCCTCGGTTCGGACTTATGAAATCGACTTTGGAAATGAGGGTATCGCATCGGTCAACTGAGGTGTTTTGTGGGGCCTTTCCTGCATTGTATATTGAAGCGGAATCCTGAGTAAAATTATAATCAAATGTAAAAATTCCACATATGGATGTGTCGTTGGCATCTGCAGGAAAACCATCACAATTCCAACCGGTTTGGATTTGAATTTCAGGAAGACTATCACAACTATTTACCATTGCACATAATTCGCCCTCTATTTTTGAATTGTATTCGAAAGTACTATCCAATTGGATTACACCATTGATTGGATATAATACCGCATTAACCGGTGTAGTCATATTAAAATGCCAGTTGGAAAATGCAGGATCAGCCGGTGGTATGAGGTAAAGGAATGGCGCATGTTCATAGACTTCAATACCATTAATTTTACGTACCGGATTTGTAAAGATGATTTCGGTACAAAACTCATTTTTATAAATATCAATTGTATCTGCTGTTGTCTGTACCAATAGATTCGGAGTATTATAAAACTGTTGAATTGCTGATATATAAAGTGATCTTCTCCTAATTGTAGGCAAATTGTTACAGTTATTTAATGCCAAACAAGCTTGTTGCTGATTCCCATAATATACCACCGAAGTACTTGTGTCGACTACAAAACTCGTGTCTGAACAACTCAGTGGTGATAGATAAAAAGTTAAAACTCTTAGATATGTTCCGGAAGAAATGTACAGATTCGTATCGCCGGGGCCAACCGGGAATGCATTTGAGTCAATACATACCCCTTGTGGAAGTTGACTATTGTAAACAGTTACTTGTCCAACAGTATCGGCTAGCTGGAATGAAATTGGATTAGTAGGTCGCCACGTTGAATATAGTTTTGTGGAATCAAAAACAAGACACTCATGATGAACTGTAACGTGATTTATAAATGTCCCGGCAGGTACCTGAAAAACAACAGAGTCCGGACCAATAGTTGGTGGCCGATACTCATAAGGGTAATTATGAACTATTGATTCGTAGCCACCTCGTTCCGGTTTTGAAATAACTGAAATTTTATGTCCACAGGCAAGACCCGTATCAACGATAGCGACATTCCTTCCGTCTTGTGCCAGGAAATAATGAAGGCCTCCATAAGTTTCACAATAAAACAAATAATTATTAGTGTAGCTAGTGTCCATGAAAGAATGAGGCGGTACACTGTCCGGATTAAGGGTTATTCCTTTTAAATGTAATTCGGCCACCGTGTTAATCTTATCTTTTAATGTATCTACTACAATATTCAATGGCACTTCTCTTCCACAAAGCCACATTTTATTTGCAATTTCTGAACGTTTGATTACTTCCTCCTGTGTTATTGTCAGTACATTATCGGGTACAAAATTTCCGCAAACACGGTATTTCACCTCCATTCGGTACCGTTGTCCCTCATAAAAACCGGTAAAAGGAAGTGTGTCGTTTGAGTAGATAATTGAGTCGGTCAAAGTGCTATCTGCTATTTCCAATTCATTAAACGTAAAAAGCCAACGGTTCTTTAGTGTATCTGCCTGAACATAATTTGCAAGTGAAGCCCCGGAAGAATGAATAGCCAACATCGTATTATACGTGTTGGGAACCTGGAAGTCATTACAATTTAAACATTGACCACCTGCTGCAGCGGTGTCAATATACAATGTAATTTCCTGAAGGTCCAATTTCATAGTATCTAAACTTGCCTCAAATGTTCGTAAAAGCTGAAGGTACGATAATCGAATATTGGTAGGTAAATTAATCATTTGTAAATATGAATACCCACCAGTAGAAGGATCCCCCTCCTGAAAATGAGCCCAGAGTTTATCCTCAATGATCTCTCCATTGGAGGATTGATTCAGTGCCAACACAGATTCAAATTGATTATACCAATTGCTGCCCTTTACAATTGGAACAAAGCTACTATCAGCAATGGCATCGTTGTTTGAATCCTGATAACCTAAGGTTTTTCGACGCACTTTATAATTGTCTACAATTATACCAGGTGCTTTACAACCCGGGCAATGGGTAAATATGCGACTTCCTGTGCTGGAAAGAGGAATCCATGCATCACAGCTACTGCCAGTACAACCCGGTGGACTAAGATGGAGGGTGTCAGAAATATCAAGAACGAAACAAGTGTCGAGTCCATTCGGTTGAATATGAAACATTACATTGTAGTCAGTCGCAGGTGGATTTCCACCAGGTCCGCAACACCCTTGTAGTTCGAACATAAATTTACCTGATCCTATCGCTTGAAATATTCCCGGTGAACTTAAATCAAAATAAAAGAAATAATCGCCTGCTATACATTGGTCATTCGGAATTGTACTATAGTAATATTG
>JBDKJN010000449.1:0-5032 GCA_039796595.1 Bacteroidota bacterium | reverse complement strand
ACGCTCAAAAGCTTTGCGGAAATGGATCACTTTACTATCGCCAAAACTTCCACGGAAATAGCCTGCCTCAACCGGAGCATCCTCGATGTGATTGAAGTAAATAAACTCTTTGCCCAATTGAGCTTCTGTAATCTGCAAGTAACTCTTTCCACTCACCGTGTCGCGGTAGATGGTAAATAGCCCTTCGCTCTTGGTGCACTTTTTCACCAAATCACCAAATTTATCTTCCTCTTTGGGAGCTTCTTTGGGTTGTTCTTTTTTTGACTTCGATTTTTTCCTGGACTTTTCCGCGTCCTTTTGTGCATAGGTTGTTGATGCAACTAAAGCGCAAGCCAATCCCAACAAGATTAATTTTTTCATTGTTTCATTTTGGTTTGTAGAAATCATTAGACGAGACAGAGGTCTCACCAACTTAATGCAATAATAAAGAAAACATGGCGGCAAGTTTTACCGATCATCACAAATTATCGCAAAGAGAAATTGAAGTCAATTTTTGTTTCAATCAGACTACCAAGCAGGACATGGTAAGGCTTCACGGCTACCTCGACGGCGAATATTTGGCTCGGATTTGCCCTTTTTTGTGCGGCACTTGGGATGCCGGAAGATGGTATATTTTAATGCCAAATAAATATCGGCACCATAAATATCCTGATTGAATAATAGCCAGCCCAGATTATCGCTACCGATGATAACACTGTTGAATCGGAAACACAATCCAACCTGTGGGCTGCGCCATTCATAGAGCGACATAGGCAGTGAAACTTCAAAACGTTTTTTCTCCCAGCGCGGAGCCACGCCGATATAAGCCGCACGTTGCACTCCTAAGTTGTTTTTGCGAGGTAAACCGACCGTGGCAGTTCCATAAATGTAAAAACCCCTGGTGAGGTTGTAATCGATAAACGCACTAAATGCTGATGGCAACCGCATGAGGAATCGAACATTGTCGGCGTTGTCCTTCACCAATTCGAAATTGCTATTGATCAAGCTATCTAAATCGGCCACGTCATCCGCATTGCTTCCGGCATAATTCTCCCATTGTGAACCTTCGCTTTGGTCGAACACATTGCGATAAAATGGACCCTTAAAATTTATTCTACCAATATCCAGAATCGACACTCCGATGCGATACAAATAATCGCCGTCTGTGCATGGGCTATGTGGTTGGTAGCTCGAACTTTCCGATTTGCGCACTTTATAAGTGATTCCAATATCACCACCCCAACCCTTTCCGGGAAACAGGCTGCCTTGAGTTGGGTCATTGAACCCGTATTCGCCGCGGAATATTTGAGTTTCTAAATGACTGCTATCACGAACCACATACGTCCAATCGTCGAGGCGCAATCCAACACCGGCCGTGCCGAATAATCTTTTTGCTGAAAGGCCGAGTTGCCAAATCGCATTGCCTTGCCGACTGATGATTGTTCCATAGGAAAGACCTACTTCACCCCAAGCCAGCCCGTGCAGTCGAACATCTTTAATCTGACGCGATTGTCCCATGTATTCGGGCACCCGCAAACCCTCGGGAATATAGTCCGTGATCTCGCCGGGAAGACCTCTAACATCAGCCATTACACGATACGATGAAAGGATAGCAAATGAATGTTGTTTTACAGCGAAATAAACCGAAGGACCATGCACCTGAGCATCAGCGTACACATGATACCGCTTTTTGTTGTCGTTGAACAGCGGCATTGAGATTTCATCTGCAGTTGAGAATGAAAACGACTTACCATCCAAATAGGCCAGATTATTTCGGGCAAAAACATCGACGCCAACCAAATTAATGTCAATAAATGCTCGGGAGTCGACGATTGTGGAAGGATTATTCCATACCGTGTTGATAGGTGAACGCGTACTGCCGGCTATACCCAATTGATCTTGTGCTCTGGCACCAATGGAGATACCAACTAACACACAGAAATATGTTATGATTTTGCAGGGTGTGGGCATAACAACGCGGTTATACGCAGAACGGTCAGAAATGATACATTGTTATCTATTTCAACCAAATAATCCAATCCCTCACGGACTTCACATCTTCAGATCATTTGTGTACCACGCTAATTCTTGCAGTTGCTCCGTTTTGCGTAGACCAAAGATAAATCCCGTTGGATAAGTTGCGCAGGTCCAATTGAATCAGTTCACTGTTTACACTTCCTTTGAGGACAATGTTGCCAATCGCATCGACCAATTGCCATGATTGACCGACATAATTTCTGCTGATGGTAATGTTTACAAGATCGTCGGCAGGATTGGGATACGCCACAAAAGATACGCTCGGATTCAGTTCCGTAGTTGAGATCACCTGGTCGTAATAAATGCCTAAACCACCAGCCATATTGCCCATGAGCAAGTCGACGATTCCGTTGCCATTCAGATCCACCATATACGGTGTGGACTTAAAGCCCTCGAAAATGTTATTGAAGGAACCAGAGATCAACACAAAATCCTCATCCAAAACGATATTGTCAAAGAACTTCATTTGACCTGCATCCGAACCTAAGATCAATTTTTTCTGGCCTTCATTGTCCTCAAAGAAATAGGGAGATGAATACCGTTCGCCGAGCTGACCGTTGGCAAAAGCGCGCCCCAAACTATCGGTTAGATACGTCCATGCCGGAGCGTTTATTGTTCCAGTATTGATATAACAGTTGATGTTGCCATTTTTTTCGCCGATGATCAATTCCCTTTTGCCGTCATCGTCGATGTCAAAAAACTGAGGTTTGGCGTATTGTCCGATGTCGATAAGCGTATTGGATGCATCATTCAGTGGCGCAGTATATGCAAAAACACAGGGATTGCCCGCACCCGCCGTATTTTCAAACACCTTGATCTCCCCTTCTAAATCCCCCAGAAACATATCAAAATCACTGTCCCCATCCATATCATAAAACGCCGGGTAAACAGATTTCCATTGATAAGATGGAATATCGAGCCAGTTGTCGTCGATCAATTCGAAAGCGGGTTCCGTAGCCGTACCACTATTCCGATAGTACCAAATGACAGACGTGTTGAGATTGTTTTGTTCGTAGAACCGGCGATTGCACAGGAGAATATCTGAAAGCCCATCCTGGTCCACGTCGAATACCACGGGGGCAGAGCTGGTGCCCATGTCAATCATTTCATCCTGGAATAAATCGTTTTTGATCCATTCGAACGATGGCAAATCATTGAGGCCATTGTTTTTGTAGAACCATACCCCTTTTTGATCTACGCTTCCATTGACATCGTCATTGGTACAAACTGCTAAGTCATTGATACCATCGTTGTCGACATCCTCGTAATAAGCGGCTGGGAATATTACAATTTCCACAGGCGTTGAACCACCAAAAGGCAGCGGAAAATCAGCGTCAACCTGAAATACACTGTCGCGACCAGTTGAGCTGTCCATGATGAGCAGCGAAGCCAAATAGGTGTCTGCGACATCACCCGCAACAATATCTTTGATTCCATTCTGATCAAGGTCCACGGTCAAAATCGTTCCCCCGGTATGCATATTGCTACGCGGGTTTGCGATGTCAAAATCGTCCTCGAAATCTTCGCCATATAGGATCGCAAAACTGTCCGGCCCTTCATTGAACATGCCATACCATCGGCCTCTGCACTCGAAGTCCGGAACACTGCAATCACCGTTGTCGGCGGCCCTATTTTCGTAGAAGTACATACCCGCGGCATTGTCGTTCCAACTCCACACATCCAGGTCACCATCCCCTTCGAAGTCGGCAATGGCGGGGATATCGGGAGCGATAGAAAAAATTCCGGCATCAAACACATTGCCACCACCGAAATTGTATTCCGCCTGAACAGCATCGGTTGAAGTGGGAGAAAACGAAAGCTCGGAATCACTCGTGTTCCAAAAAATTCGCATTCCAGAACCCGTATTTGCGCATATATCTTTTTTTCCATCGCAGTTCAAATCACGCAATAGCACCCAGTTGCGCAGACTTGTTGGAAAAGCATGATTGTATTCCAGCGAATACTTGTAATCGATGACACCAGGGGTAGCATCCATATTAACGAAGATGCTGATTCGCGCGGTTTGGCGGTCAAAGAAAAACAGGTCCTCCACCCCATCCATATTGACATCGATGCGCGACATCTGACACGAATTGAGACCACCGGCAAGCGCGTTTTTGAGCGTTACGCCATCATGGACAAAAGGAATGTTGTATTGGCGGTTGTCGGCTTGAGCTTGCGTGTAGGCGACTAACCCCACTGACCAAAATAAAAGAATCCACTTGCGCATGCTTCAAATATACTTTAATCTTCGCTATCGATTTGATCAAGATATACTTGGATTACCGATAGGCTGACCTTCTACCCTATAACTTGTTGAAGCCTTCCCCAAAATTGCCCACCAATTAGCGGCTTAAAATCGAATGATGGAGCATCATGAGGTATGAAATGACTCCAATGGATGGATTGGGTAGTTTTTTTCACAACGGTTTGGCGCGTGGCGTTCGTGCGGGATTTCGGAGCACAAAACTGTCAACCCAGCACTCAAGTTGATTTGAAAAACTGAACTTGAATTTAACCACTGAACCCCGCATGACGCCAAACGCATGTTAGGCAATCGTGCTTCTATTCGTCCACTTGTTTGTCGGTCGTTTTGGGCGTGCATTTGGGCAGACATGCTCTTTTGCAAGCTTTGGTCTGTGCGTTGACTTGTGCGGCTTGCAAATGTGCATGGCTGCGAAGGGTTGGCTGATATGTTCTTTATAGTTTTCAAATCTGTAATGGCGGTCTGTCAAAATAGTTCTCTTTCAATTCAACTTTCGTTAACCTATTACTTGGATGGATTAGCTTCTCAAGTTCTTCATTGATGTAATTCCAGTGTCCTTGCATATCTGGTATTCTATCTTTCAATTTTTCATATTTCTTTTCCGTTGTTCCGCTTACCAATTTAGAAACTTCCAAAATGTTGTATGATAAATTAATATGATGCACAGAATGAAAGCCCATTATAGCTAAAAGTGCTTGAACATCTTTTACAGGAAAGAATAATGATTGGAGAATCGGTATTTTTTCATTT